>NZ_ONTA01000217.1:0-8332 GCF_900320625.1 Megasphaera sp. DJF_B143 | reverse complement strand
GTGACTGACTACGAATCAGTAGGTCTAGGGTTCGAATCCCTACCGGGTCACCACAGGCAGCTCATACATTTTGTGTGAGCTGCTTTTTTTATCCGCGATCTTCCTAAGAATCTTCCGTTTCTATATACGTGAGAGGTTCAAAGCTTGTCATTTACAAGTATCTTTTTTTTATATACAATAGATACTTGAGTAGTGTACCTTTGTTTTTTTTATAAGGAGTACTCTTATGAAAATTTCTGAACTTGGTGAATTTGGCTTTATTGATGCCATTAAAGAAGATACGTTGTTCAATCCGGACCCTGTCGTCATCGGGATAGGTGATGATGGTGCCGTATATAAAACTTCTGCCGGTATGGAACAGGTTGCTGTTATTGACACGATGGTGGAAAACAGCCATTTTATCATTCATCGCACGGGAGACTGGTATGATGTTGGATATAAAGCTGTAGCTTCTAACCTCAGTGATATCGCTGCTATGGGTGGTGTTCCTACGCATATCGTTTTGTCTACGGCAATCGCTCCGGATATGGAAGTGGATGGCCTTGTTTCTCTATATGATGGCATTAAAGATATCTGCCGTTCTTATCACGTCAACATCCTTGGCGGAGATACAGTCACTTCTAAGGAAGGGATGGTCATAACCGTTGCGGCCTTCGGTGAAATAGAAGAAGGAAAGGCGATACGCCGCAGCGGTGCCAGACCAGGAGATATCGTGGCTGTATCGCACACAATCGGCAATTCAAGTGGTGGATTGGCAGTGCTTCTACAAAATCATGATGGCTATTCCCAGCTGAAGCGGGCTCATCGATTTCCTGTCCCGCAAGTTGAACTTGGGCGGCTTCTGGTTAAATACAACTGTCATAGTCTGAATGATATCAGTGATGGACTTGCTAGCGAGAGCAATGAAATAGCCAAGGCCAGTGATGTACGTCTGGTTTTAAAGAAAGAAGCCATTCCGGTTAGTGATGAACTAAAAGCCTGGGCCAGAGAATCGAAGACAAATGTCTGGAAGTATGTCTTTAATGGCGGGGAAGATTATGAATTGATCTTTACGATGGAACCGGCTGATTTTCATGCGCTTCAGGCGGAATATTCTGATGTGACTCAAATTGGTGTGGTCCGTTCGGGTAGTGGAGATGTACTTCTCGTAGACGGTGATTCTGAATCAATTCTGGCTCCTACTGGCTGGACTCATTTTTAAGGAGGCTCTGATATGGACATTGTGACACAGTCAGAACAAGAAACTATCAATCTGGGTATGGCTATAGGATCCGCGTTACATTCGGGTGATGTTTTGGCACTGCATGGTGATCTGGGGGCAGGAAAGACCCATTTTGTCCAGGGGATTGCCCGGGGAATGGGAATTGATGCGAATGTAGTCAGTCCTACTTTCACTATATTGAACTTCTATGAACACGATATTCCGTTGCAGCATTTTGATTTTTATCGCCTAGAGGAAGAGTATGAGCTGGATGACCTGGGATTTGATGATTACATTACCAGTGGCGTTACGGTTATAGAATGGTCAGAAAAATTTTCTGATCGTCTTCCTGACGATGCATTACATATTACGATAAAAAAGACCAGTTTGACCGGGCGGGTTTTCCAATTTCAATTTATCGGTGACCGCTGGTTACAAGTAGAAAAAGAGGTACAGAAATATGCTATTAGCCATTGAAACGTCAAGTCTCGTATCCAGTGTAGCCCTGTTGCATGAAGATTCTCTCCGTGCGGAATTGACGATACAGGCAAAACTGACCCATTCGGAGCAACTCATGCCTCATATTGCCGATATGCTTGAGAAGGCATCTGTCAAAAAAAATCAGATTGATGGCGTTGCTGTTTCCATAGGACCTGGTTCATTTACGGGACTGCGCATCGGCCTGGCATCTGCTAAAGCATTGTCTTTCGGTTGGCAGGTTCCCATCGTGGGAATTGAGACGCCTCAGGCATTAGCCTGGAATTTTATTGGCATGTCTTATCCTGTCTGTGTACTCATTGATGCACAAAAGGGGAATGTATATGCTTCTACATATCTCTGGCATGAATGGGATCTCGAAGAATGCAGTCCGATTTCGGTCATGCCCCTGACGGATGTTCTGGCGACTTGCAAGTCACAAAGCGGACCGGTTGTATTTTGTGGTGATGGGGCTATTCTCTATCAGGAACAGATAAAGAATGCATGTCCTGCGTTTTATCTTGCCCCGCCGACAATGCGCATCCCACGGGCAGGAAGCCTGGCAATGGCGGCGGTCAGACGGCTTGATGCCGGTGATTGTGATGATTGTATGACGCTGACACCAGCATATAAACGACGCAGTGAAGCTGAAGTATTATGGGAAAAACGGCATGGTGAAAAGTTATGTCTATGATTGTACGGCCAGCCGTGCGACAAGATGCGGCTGGAATTTATGATATTGAGACAGAATCCTTTTCTGTTCCATGGTCCAGAGAAAGCATCGACCACGAACTGGAACATACAGAATTGACACGGTATTACGTACTGGTTCGCGATGACGGATATATAGCCGGATATGCCGGGTTGTGGCGTGTTACCGACGAAGGCCAGATCACTAATATTGCTCTGCGTAAAGACGTGCAGGGCAAGGGCTATGGTGAGCTGCTCGTCCGGGTTATGATGGAAAAGGCTTTTGAAGAAGGTTGTATGGATATATTTCTGGAAGTACGGGTCTCCAATATACCGGCGCTGGGATTATATCGCAAACTGGGATTCGAAGTCCTTTCTGTACGCAAGAGCTATTATTCTGAGCCTGTGGAAGATGCCTATGTCATGGGATGTCAGAAGGAAAAATATAAGTGGGCTGTAAAATAATAAAAAGGATGAACGTATTATGTATACATTAGCTTTGGAAACAAGCTGTGATGAAACATCGGCTGCTGTTATTCGGGACGGTCGTCACATCTGCTCAAACATCATTTCGACGCAGGTACCGATTCATCGCAAATTTGGCGGTGTAGTACCAGAAATTGCATCACGCCAGCATATTGAATATGTTATGCCTATCATCAAAGAAGCTTTGGATGAGGCGGGAGTCGATATCCATGATATTGATCATATCGGTGTCACATATGGCCCTGGCCTGGTAGGGGCTCTCCTGGTAGGAGTTGCCGCTGCGAAAGCACTCAGTTTTGCCCTTGATAAACCGCTGGTTGGCGTTAATCATATGGAAGGTCATATTTTTGCAAATTTCCTCAGTCATCCTGAACTGGAACCGCCGTTTTTAGCTCTCGTCGTATCAGGCGGCCATACCCAGCTGGTTACGATTAAAGACTATAACTCCTTTGAATTGCTGGGGCAGACACGGGACGACGCAGCTGGGGAAGCGTTTGATAAGATTGCCCGCGTCATGGGATATCCCTATCCCGGTGGGCCACAGATTGATGCACTGGCAAAAAAGGGAAATCCCGATGCGATTGTCTTTCCCAAGGCATTGCACGAAAAACATAATTTTGAATTTAGTTTCAGTGGACTGAAATCGGCTGTTCTTAATTACCTGCATACACAGGAACAGCGCCATGTCGGTTACAGCCCGGAAGATGTCGCTGCCAGTTTCCAGAAAACCGTAGTGGAAACATTAGTAGAAAAGACAATGGATGCAGCCCGTTGGAGTGGTATGAAACAAATTGCCGTAGCCGGAGGCGTTGCTGCCAACAGCGGCCTTGCGGCTGCGATGGAAGCCGCTTGTGCAAAGAGGCAGTATAAGTTGTATCGGCCGGATCCCATCTTATGTACCGACAATGGGGCTATGATAGGCTGCAGGGCATATTATATGGCTATAGACGGGCGATTTGCCGATCTGACGTTGAATGCATGCCCTGCATTATCTATTACGACATGCTGAGGTGACTGATATGTCTCCCATAGAATCGATTTGCCAGAGTGCCAGTTCTTTATCAGATGTGCAAATCCACATTTTAAAAAATAGTGAAAAATTGTTACAGTTTGCCAGTGATTTATCTCACAGGAAAATCTATGTGTATGTCCCAGGCCAGGAAGCGGGGACCTTGGTCCTGGCAGCACAGAGACGCCCTTTTTTTCAGGAATCAGACAGCTTGACTGCACTGCCTGATTCCGGAGTAGTCGTTACCCGGTATGATGAGCCGATTGTGTGGCAGGTATTAACGACTGGGACTCCTTTGAAAGGGACGATAGAAACGAATTATGGCCAAATGGAGCCCATTTCCTGTTATCCCTTTGTCGATAATGGAGGACTTACTATTGGTGTCATTTCTTTTGTGGGACGGATTGAAAACAGCCGGGATGTTTTGACGGAAACGGCTTTTTTATCTTTGCAGGTACCCATTGAAGAGCACATGAACCGCTTATATCAGCGTTTATCTTTGCAAGATGGCATTATTCTCGTCGATGGTAATGGTACAATCTGCTATGTAGACGATATGGCGGAAAGCATCATGCAGCTGCGGGGACGTTTCAAACGCCTGACTGGTGAAAATATTTATAGCAGTCAGTTCCATTTTGCCGGAGTAAAACAGGCACTGGAAACCCGGCAGGGTTCGGTCGTAGATGTACAGCATGGAAAAAATGTCTTTACGAGACGGATTATCCCTATTCTGCGGCGGGGACGTGTTGATCGGATTATTGTGGTTATTACAGAACGGACGGAGCTGTACCAAAAGGAAGAAGAATTGATGATTAAGACGTCAGTCATCAAGGAAATCCATCACCGCGTCAAAAATAACCTGCAGACCATAGCCGGTTTATTGCGCATGCAGCTGCGGCGCGTCCAGAGCGAAGAGGCAAAGGAAGCGTTGAATGAAAGCCTGAACCGCATTATCAGCATTTCTCTCGTTCATGAGACCTTATCCCATCATGATGAAGAATATATTGATATATCTGATGTAGCAGAAAAACTATTGTCACTAGTATTGCATAGTCTCGTGAGTACAGAAAGCCATATTATACCGGTTTTCCATGGGCAGAAATTGATGATGCCGTCTGATGCAGCCACATCGTTATCACTGGTCCTGAATGAATTGATTACGAATTCTGTACTGCACGGGCTGTCTGGTCGCAAAGAAGGCATTATTACGCTGCAAATCTGTTGTCAAGGGGAAACAGCTGATATCACGGTAGAGGATAATGGCTGCGGTATGCCGGAAACGATGACTAAGGACAAGCGTCACCATCTGGGACTAAAAATCATCAAAACGTTGGTTGAGAAAGATCTGCACGGGACCATCATTTTTTCCGGGGCAGAACCGGAGGGAACCCGGGCAGTAATTCATTTTCCAATAGAAAAAAGGGGAGATTAAAATGGGGTATCGTGTGGTTATCGGTGATGATGAATCGATTATCCGAATGGATCTGGCGGAAATGCTGGAAGATGCCGGTCATGAAGTAGTCGGAGAAGCTGCCGATGGAGTGGAAGCGCTGGAGCTGGTGCGTAAAATGCGACCCGATATCGTATTGCTTGATATCAAGATGCCGCGTCTGGATGGAATCCATGCAGCCCGAATGATGGCTCATGACCATCTGGCGCCCGTGTTACTGCTGACGGCGTACAGCCAGCGTGATATCGTCGATAAAGCGAAGGATTCGGGTGTTTTGGGATATCTGGTAAAACCCGTATCACCTACTAATTTATTCCCTGCTATGGAAATTGCCGTGTCTCAATTTAAAAAGCAGCAGGAAATAAATGCCCAGCTCGAACAGATGAATGAGCAGATAGAAACGCGCAAAATCGTGGAACGGGCAAAGGGCCTCATCATGGATTTATACCATATTCCGGAAGAAGAAGCGTATCGCCGGTTGCAGCAATATAGCATGAAAAAACGGACGACGTTGAAACATGTTGCAGAAGCAGTCATTACCAGTATGGCAAAGCAAAATAATCGTCGATAGTGGATTGTACCAGGCAGATTTTTGCCTGGTATTTTTTTCCTAATTAAAAAAAACTATTGACTTTTTTACCTTTACTGGGTAATATATATATTGTAGTTAGCACTCGGATATAGTGAGTGCTAATAAAGAGAATGACATAACATGTTAGGAGGAATATACAATGTTAAAACCTTTAGGAGATCGCGTTGTCATCCGCGTATTGGAACAGGAAGAAAAAACTGTCGGTGGGATTTATCTGCCTGATACAGCTAAAGAAAAACCGTGCGAAGGTGAAATTATTGCAGCCGGCCCGGGCAAACTTCAGGAAGATGGTTCCCGCGTTGCGTTAGATGTCAAAGCAGGCGACAAAGTTATTTTCTCTAAATATGCAGGAACAGAAGTCAAATATGAAGGAGAAAAATATTTAATCGTCAGCGAACGCGATATTCTGGCAATTATGTAATACGAGACCTGTAACGGTCGTTATCATGGAATATATACTTATAATACAGGAGAGTGTTTAACATGGCTAAACAGATTTTATTTAATGAAGATGCACGCCGTGCTTTAGGCAAAGGCGTTGACGCATTAGCTAATGCAGTAAAAGTAACATTAGGACCGAAAGGCCGCAATGTAGTTCTTGATAAGAAATTTGGCGCACCGACCATTACCAATGATGGTGTTACTATTGCCCGCGATATCGAACTGGAAGATCCGTTTGAAAATATGGGTGCCCAGTTGGTAAAAGAAGTAGCAACTAAAACAAATGATGTAGCTGGTGATGGTACGACAACGGCTACGCTGCTTGCCCAGGCCATGATCCAGGAAGGGATGCGTAATGTTGCTGCTGGTGCCAACCCGATGATCCTTAAACGCGGTATTGAAAAAGCCGTAGCAAAACTCGTTGAAGAAATCAAGAACCGTTCCATCGCTGTTTCTGATAAAGCATCTATTGCCCAGGTTGCTTCCATTTCTGCAGGCGATGAAGAAGTAGGCAAATTGATTGCTGAAGCTATGGAAAAAGTTGGTAAAGACGGTGTCATCACTGTTGAAGAATCCAAGACGATGGGTACACAGCTGTCTGTCGTAGAAGGCATGCAGTTTGACCGTGGCTATATTTCCCCGTACATGGCAACGGATGCAGAAAAAATGGAAGCTGTCATGAGTGAACCGTATATCCTCATTACGGATCGCAAGATTGCATCTATCCAGGAAATGCTGCCGGTCCTTGAAAAAGTAGTACAGGCTGGTAAGGAACTTCTTATCATTGCTGAAGATGTCGAAGGTGAAGCGCTGGCAACCCTCGTTGTCAACAAACTGCGTGGCACGTTCAAAGCCGTTGCTGTAAAAGCTCCGGGATTTGGTGACCGCCGCAAAGCAATGCTTCAGGATATTGCTGTACTTACAGGTGCTAACGTTATTTCGGAAGACGTAGGCCGTAAATTGGACAGCATTACAATGGAAGATCTTGGTACGGCACGTCAGGTACGTGTAACGAAAGATGAAACGACTATCGTAGAAGGCCACGGTGATCCGCAGGCAATTAAAGACCGTATTGCCCAGATTAAAGCCCAGATTGCTGAAACAACGTCTGATTTTGATAAAGAAAAACTGCAGGAACGTCTGGCCAAGATGTCCGGCGGCGTAGCTGTCATCGAAGTCGGTGCTGCTACAGAAGTTGAATTGAAAGATAAGAAACTGCGTTTGGAAGATGCACTGAATGCTACACGTGCAGCCGTTGAAGAAGGCATTGTAGCAGGTGGTGGTACGACCTTCATTGATATTCTTCCGGCTCTTGATGAATTCCATGAAGAAGGGGACGTTCAGACTGGTATTAATCTGGTAAAACGTGCTATTGAAGAACCGGTACGCCAGATTGCCGCTAATGCAGGACTGGAAGGATCCGTTATCGTAGCCAAGGTAAAAGCCGCTAAAGACGGCGTAGGCTTTAATGCGTTGAAAGAAGAATACGTTGATATGGTTCAGGCTGGTATTGTAGACCCGGCTAAGGTTACACGCACAGCCTTACAGAATGCCGCTTCTATTGCTGCTCTGGTTCTGACAACAGAAACGCTGGTTGCTGATAAACCGGAACCGGCTCAGGCTGGTCCTGCTGTTCCTCCGGCAGGCATGGGCGGAATGCCTGGCATGATGTAAATAAAAATTCAAAAGTTCCGTAAATACGATGGTTAAGGCATTTATAAGGCCTTGAAAATCGTGCTCAGAGAACAAAACGAGAACAAAAAATTAGCCTCTTGCGAAATCAATCGCAAGGGGCTTATTTTTATGCCTTATTCAACAGTTCGTCAAACTTTTCTGCCGTCTCCGTAGCCAGCGTTTTTGTGATGTGCAGATATATCTGCCGGGTGATCGTATCGTCGGCGTGGCCTAGGCGCTTCATTATTTGCACCAGGTCTATGCCGGCCTCTGCCAGCAATGACGCATGAGTATGGCGAAAAATATGTGGGT
>NZ_ONTA01000220.1:0-8575 GCF_900320625.1 Megasphaera sp. DJF_B143 | reverse complement strand
ATTTCCCTGTCCCTGAAAGCACTGCAGAAGAACCCCTGGATTGCCGCTATCGAAAAATTCGAAGTTGGCGATGTCGTCAAGGGCGAAGTCAAAAAGCTGCTGCCTTTCGGTGCTATCCTCGCTATCGATCCGGAATTGCAGGGGCTCCTCCACGTTTCCGAACTGACGGAAAAACGCGGTGCTTCTGTAAAAGACCTTTTGAATATTGGCGATATTTTAAATGTCAAGATCATCGGTATTGATACAGATAAGAAGAAGATTTCTCTCAGCGTACTCGCTCTGCAGAAAGATGACGAAGAACGGGAAGTCCGCAATTATCTCGAAACAGCAAATCAGCAGGAAGAATCGGCCACAATTGGCGACGCTGTAGAAGATAAATAAGTATTCCTGGAAAAAGGATAGCCGGCGTGTACCGGTTATCCTTTTTTTTGGACAGGAATGGATCATAAGGTGTTTCAGGAAAGGATATACATATGTCGGATACGTTACATGCAGTCATAGCCAGTGTGCAGGAGGGCAGCCGGGCTCAGAAAGAAGGTCTGAAAGCTGGTGATACTATCGTTTCGGTCAATGGCCAGCCTGTAGAGGACCTGATCGATCTGAATTTTGCCCTTGCTGACGAAAAAGTGCATCTGGTCGTACAAAACGGCGACAGCCTGCGGGACTGCTATTTTCAGAAGCGGTTTGGCGAAGACGTGGGCATTACTATGGAAAATGCCGTTTTTGACCATATACGCCAGTGCTGGAACAATTGCATATTCTGCTTTATTGCGCAGATGCCCCAGGGGATGCGCCCATCTTTGTATGTCAAGGATGACGACTATCGTATGTCTTTCCTGACGGGAAGTTTCATTACCTTATCTAACCTGTCTGAAGAAGATCTCCGGAGAATTACCCAGTACCATCTGTCACCGCTCCATATTTCCGTCCACACGACGAATGGCATGCTCCGCCGGCGCATGATGCGGCAGGAACGGACAGAGGATATTATGGATCATCTCCGCAATCTGGTGCGGCATGACATTGATATGTACTGCCAGATCGTCCTCGTGCCGGGATATAATGATGGCGAAGAATTCAGCCGCACCGTACGGGATCTGGAATCGCTCCGGCCTAACGTACTGGGAATAGCTGTCGTGCCACTGGGAATGACGAAATTCCGTTCTGAATGCATGCCTCTGAATCCGGTTACGCCGGAACTAGCCCGTGACATTATAAACCGTTCCCGGCCTTTTACAGAGCGCAGCCGCCGGGAAGGCAGGGGAAGCTTTGTCTATCTGGCTGACGAATTTTATCTGAAAGCCGGAATGCCGCTGCCGGACAATGCGTATTATGATAACTACGAACAGATTGAAGATGGCATCGGGATGCTGCGTCTGTTTGAACAACAATGGCATAGCTGGGATGTCAAGGTCCGTACGGCCTATGACAAGCCGAAACGGCTGGCTCTTCTGACCGGCACGCTGGCAGCTCCTTTTATCAGCCAGCTCGTACAGGAAGTACAGGTGGCCAATCTGGAGGTAAATGTTGTCCCCGTAGAAAATCACTATTTTGGCAGGCAGATTAATGTGGCTGGTCTCCTCACAGCCCAGGATATGCTTCATGCCTGGCAGCAGCTGGCCGGTGACTGGGATGGCCTGATTATTCCCGGCACGGCATTGCGCAAGGGTGAAAACATCTTTCTCGACGATATGACACTTAGTGAATTTGAAGCCCGGGCCGGCGTACCTGTCGGCGTCAGTGAATTTGCGCCGGAACTGAAGCAGCTTTTATATCATTGGCAGGAGAATAAGGAGTAGAATTATGTATAAACCATTAGTTGCCGTTGTAGGCCGGCCGAATGTCGGTAAATCGACACTGTTCAACGCCGTCGTAAAGAAACGGATTTCCATTGTCGAAGACATCCCCGGCGTCACCAGAGACCGCATTTATTTTGATGCTGAATGGCTGGGCCAGGAATTTACCATGATTGACACGGGCGGCATTGAATTTGTCGATCAGGACAATCACTTTTTTACGAGTATGCGCTATCAGGCTGAACTTGCCATTCGTGAAGCCGATGTCATCATTTATGTAGTAGATGGAAAGACGGGAATCCAGCCTCAGGACGAGGAAATCGCCCATATTCTCCGTTCCTGTGGCAAGCCGGTAATCCTGGCTGTCAATAAAATCGATAGTGTAGAGCAGGAAATCAACATTTACGAATTTTATAATCTGGGGTTGGGCGATCCTATCGGCATTTCTGCGGTCAATCTCATGAACCTCGGTGACCTTCTCGATGAAGTGCTGAAATATATCAAAAAAGTACCTGTTGACGAAGAAAGTGAAGATGCAATTCATGTAGCACTGGTAGGCCGCCCGAACGTAGGAAAATCTTCCCTGACCAATGCCCTGTTGGGACAGGACCGGGTCATCGTCAGCAATATTCCCGGCACGACCCGCGATTCCATTGATACACACTGGACCTATAATGGAAATGAATTTATCCTCATCGATACGGCAGGGATGCGGCGCAAGGGAAAAATCGACCTGCCCGTGGAACGGTATAGTGTGGTACGGGCACTGCGGGCTGTCGATCGTTCCGATATAGCTGTCCTCGTACTGGATGGCGTAGAAGGCGTAACCGAGCAGGATAAGAAAATAGCCGGTTACATCCATGAAGCCGGCAAGGGCTGCATCATTGTCGTCAACAAATGGGATCTGGTGACCAAAGACAGCAAGACCAGCCTGAAATATACCGATGATATCCGCCGGGAACTGGCCTTCATGCAGTATGCCCCGATTCTATATGCTTCGGCCCTTACCAAACAGCGCGTTAACCGTCTGGCCGATCTGGTACAGTACGTATCGGAACAGCAGCATATGCGTGTTTCGACGAGTGTCCTCAATGAACTCATCGAAGACGCGCAGCTTACTAATCCGGCACCGGCTAAAAACGGACGTCCCTTAAAGATTTACTATATGACCCAGGCTTCGGTGGAACCTCCTACGTTCGTCTTATTCGTTAATGATCCCCAGCTTATTCATTTTTCCTATACCCGTTTCCTGGAAAACAAACTGCGGGAAACATTTGGTTTTGAAGGAACTCCTATCCGTCTTATCCTGCGAGGTAAAAAGGGAGATGAAGACGCGTGATAGAAGGTATACTCTGTCTGTTCCTGGCCTATGCCGCTGGTTCCTTCCCGAGCGGCCTGGTCATTGGCAATGTCTTTTATCATACCGATATCCGCACTGAAGGAAGTCATAATACAGGCGCGACCAATGCCTATCGTGTACTGGGAAAAGCCGGCGGCCTGGCAGTTCTTATCCTCGATACGGCGAAAGGGATTCTCGGCGTCTGGCTTGGCCAGCAGGCGGGAATCCTCCTGGCACCGGATCAGATAGAATTATGTATGATCGGCGGCGGCCTTCTGGCTATTCTGGGCCATTCTTGCTCTTTGTTCATGAAATTCAAAGGAGGGAAAGGCGTGGCCACCGGCCTGGGAGTCATTCTTTATCTGGCACCGTGGGAAACACTTATCGTCTTTGCTGTCTGGTGTATTGTCGTCGCTTTTTCGCGGATCGTTTCGCTCGGTTCTATTGTAGCAGCGATTTTGGTGCCGGTGACGATGTACCTGTTCCATGAACCTTTGGAAATCGTAGTATTCGGTATTCTGGCAGCTGCGTTTGTCATTATCAGGCACCGCGCCAATATCGTGCGGTTGCTTCATGGCAATGAATTGAAAGTAGAACGGATACACAAAAAATAACTGTTCCGGTTTCAGGATTTATATTTGATATGTAAGGAAAAACGTGTATAATTAACATGTACGAGCAGGTGATGATGTGAGAATCATAGGCGGAAGCGCCAGAGGCAGACAATTGAAATCTCCAAAGGGTATGCTGACCCGGCCTACACTGGACAGTACGCGGGAAAGTTTGTTTAATATTCTGACTAATTACGGCCTGGAAGGAGCATCCGTACTGGATATTTTTGCCGGAACAGGCGCTCTCGGGCTGGAAGCCCTCAGCCGCGGTGCTGCCCATTGTGTATTTATCGATCATTATACCCAGCGCCTTATTCAGGAAAACGCAGCGATGTGCGGCTTTTCCGGGAAATATGAGGTACTACGTATGGAGATGGGGCGTGCGCTGGCGCGGTTGCGCGGACGGACGTTCCAGTATATTTTTGCCGACCCGCCGTACGATAAAAATCTGGTGAATGATACAATTTCTTTTATCTTTCAATATCAGCTGCTGGCTGCTGATGGCCTGGTCATCATGGAGCACAGCCGTCATGAAGATATATCGGAGAACCCGTTGTATAGCATTATCAGAGAAAAATCCTATGGAAAAGAAACGCGCGTCAGCTTTATCTGCCGCCGTCAGGAAGGGGAATAATTGTGCGTATCGGAATCTGTCCGGGCAGTTTTGATCCCGTGACGAACGGACATATCGATATATTTGAACGAGGCAGCAAACTGGTTGACAAGCTGATTGTTGCCGTCTTCAGCAATCCGACGAAACAGCCTGTCTTTACGATGGCTGAACGGGAAGAAATGCTGCGGGAAACGACTAAACATATTCCGAATATTGAAGTGGCCAGTGCTGAAGGCCTGCTCAATGAATATGCCATGTCTCATGGGGCTACGATTATCATCCGCGGGCTCCGGGCACTCAGTGATTTTGAATATGAGTTTCAGCGGGCTCTTCTCATGAAACAGATCGAACCGGCTATTGAAACGGTATTCATCATGGCCAATACAAAATATTCGTATGTAAGTTCTACGGGAATCCGGGAACTGGCCTGCTTTGGAGGCAAGCTGGACGGCATGGTGCCGGATTATGTAGAACAACGCTTGAAAACTAAATTTAAAGATAAATATAAGGTATAGGGGTGGACAACATGAACTCTGATAAGTTGTTGGAAGATTTGGAAAGTTTAGTACTGAATGCGTCAAAGATGCCCTTTACGAACAAAAAGATGATCGAAGAGGAAGAACTTCTCCAGATTATCGATGATTTGAAAGCATCCATGCCGGCGGAATTAGATGAATCAAAAAAAGTTCTCGCTGAAAAGGATAAAATTATTGCCGATGCCCAGCGTCATGCTGACAGCATGGTTGCCCAGGCCAAAGATTACATTGCCAAACTGACGGAAGAAAGCGAACTGGTACGGCAGGCGCAAGAACATGCCAATCAGATTGTCATGAGTGCTACGAAGTCCTCTGATGAACTCAAGAGCAGTTCTATTACGTATGCCGGCGACGTACTGAAGTATGTAGAATCGACATTGGAAAAGACGCTGACCAGTATCCGCCAGAACCGGGAAAGCCTTCTTCAGTCCAATCGTCAGGATAATAGTAAACAGTAATGCCGTAAGTCAGACTACAAGAGACGGTCATACGAAGAGAAATACTTTGTACGACAGTCTCTTTTTGCGTTAAGACATAAGAGGGCCGGCGGGCCCGGACTGTGGATTGTATTTATCAGGATGCAGGGAGAAGACGATGAAAGAAATAACTTCACGGGAGAACCAGTGGGTCAGGATGGCCCATTCACTTAAAAAGAAAAAAGGGCGGCAGGAACAAAGCCGGTTTTTGGCAGAGGGATTCCGCTTATTGTCAGACGCTATCCAGGTAGGTGTCATGGATGGCATCTGCTTTGTTACAGAAAAGGGAATGCATCATGAAGGATTTGATACATTCCTGTCCCGGGGGGAAACATTGGGATGGACATTTTTTCATGTAACTGACAGCGTGTATGATAAAATAAAAGATACGGGAAATCCACAGGGAATGGCGGCTATGCTGCCGCTTTTTCCATATACGCTCCAGGCGCTGGATACACTGAAGGCTGACCGGCCCGTCCTCTATCTGGAAGATATCCAGGATCCGGGTAATCTGGGTACGATTCTGCGTACGGCCGCGGCCAGCAATGGGGCTGCCGTCCTTTTGAGCGAGGGCAGTGTCGATGTGTACAATGACAAGGCAATCCGCAGTGCCATGGGTGCTATATTCAAGGTCCCGGTCATACAGCACGTCACCCTGGACGACCTGATGGCCTTTCGTAAGAAAAGTGGACGCCTCCTGTTGGGGACAGCCCCTCTGGGAACGGTGCGGTATACCGATGCGCCGTACGACAAACCAGTTATTTTAGCTTTTGGAAATGAAGGAAATGGCCTGTCCCACGAGTTGCAGCAGCAATGTGATGCCCTGATTACGATACCGATGAAACAGGATACCGAATCACTCAACCTATCGCTCTCGGCAGGCATCATCCTGTATAAAGCATGGGAAATCAATGGATTTAAGGAGTAATGCCGTATGGATATAACCAGTATTTTGGAAGAGTATAAAAAGGGAACACTCTCGCTAGAAGCAGCACAGGCCGCCCTGGCGGAAAAAGACAGTTCTCATACAGCGCAGACGGCAGATCTTGGGTTTGCCCATATCGATCTGGCGCGTCAGGAACGATGCGGTTTTCCGGAAGTCGTATATTGTGCCGGAAAGACTGTAGAACAGTCTGTCACGATTTTAACACTTTTAATGAAGAAGTATGATAACGTCATTGGCACGCGGGCGTCTAAAGAAGTGTATGAACGGCTGCTCTCCGATTTTCCCGATGTACAGTATGATGACCTGGCACGCATGGTTTATCAGCGCAAGGACACGACCATCGTCAATGGCGACAGGACCATTGCTGTTGTAACTGCCGGTACGAGTGATATCCCTGTTTCAGAAGAAGCCGCTCTTACGGCTGAAATCATGGGAAATAAAGTCATGCGCATTTACGACGTGGGAGTCGCCGGTATTCACCGTCTGCTCAGCCGGGCGGATGACATACGCAAAGCCAACGTGGTCATCGTTGTCGCCGGTATGGAAGGTGCCCTGGCCAGCGTCGTCGGCGGTCTGGTGAGCCAGCCCGTCATAGCCGTACCGACCAGTATCGGGTACGGTGCCAATTTCCATGGACTGTCTGCTCTGCTGGCCATGCTCAACAGTTGTGCAGCCGGTGTCTCTGTCGTCAATATCGATAACGGGTTCGGTGCCGGCCGTCTGGCAGATATATTGAACCGGATGAGGTGACACGTATGGAAACGCTATGGCAGATGGAAGCAAATATAGACGACATGAATCCCCAGAATATGGAATACATTTTCCGCTGTCTTCTGGACCTGGGCGTCAATGATGTGTGGGCCATGCCGATGCTCATGAAAAAATGCCGGATGGCGTCCATGCTCTGCGTGTTATGCCGGGAAGAACTCCTGGAAAAGGCAGCCGATCTTATTTTTAAAGAAACGACTTCTGTAGGTGTCCGCTACTTTCCTGTCAGCCGCATCGCCTGCAGGCGGTCTATACAGACGGTGACGGTGTCAGGCGAAACGATTCATTGTAAAATCTGCTGGTCCGGTGATATAGTGACCAATATTTCTGCAGAATACGATGATTGCCGGGCTGCAGCCGTAAAGACAGGTATTCCGCTGAAAGAGTGGCAGCGCCGTGTTCTGGAAGCCGCCTGGCAGCGTTACGGCGGGAAAAAGTATGAAGAGCTGGCAGACTGAACTGTTCGTTTCCTGAAGCGTCTCTCAGAGAAAAACAAGTTGTCTCTTGCAAATAAACAATTGTCCGTGTATAATAATGAATGAGTTCAAAAAAGGCGATTCTGATTATGAATAGATTAATTATCAATGCAGATGATTTCGGCATCCATCAGGAAGTGAACCGAGCTGTAGCCATAGGCTTTGATACAGGTATCCTGAGGAGCACATCCCTTCTGGCATCCGGTCCGGCTTTTCCTGAAGCCGTAACGGTTGCAAAAAAAAGGCCGGGCCTGGGAATTGGTATCCACCTCTGTCTGGTCGGGGGACTGTCACCGGTTTTATCACCGCAGGAAGTCCCAAGTCTTGTCGATGGGCGGGGGCTATTCCCCGATAGTTATGGCGAATTTATGAAACGGATATATACTGGCCGGATTCAATATCAGGAGCTGTATCGTGAACTGGATGCGCAGATGGAAAAAATCATGTCTCAGGGGCTTACTATTACCCATGTGGACAGCCACCAGCACCTGCACGTATTACCCCAGGTCTGGGTGATCGTACAGGCCCTGATGAAAAAATATGGGCTTCACCGGCTGCGTATCCCTGACGAATCGTATTTCTTCAAGTTGTGGACAGCAAATCCGGTCCGTGCCCTGGGCCGGGATGGGCTGACTTTTTTTTCGAGGAAGGCCCGTCGCGATGCGCGCAATCTCGGATTTACCATGCCGGATTATTTCTGGGGCATGGCTGATGGCGGAAATATGAATGAAACGAATCTGCGGTATATCATTGGCCAGATGCCTTTTGGCGTGCATGAAGTGATGATGCATCCCGGCTGCCATACGGCTGTTTTGAGCCAGATATTCCATTGGGGATATCATTGGCAGGATGAATTGGCTGCTATTGTTTCACCGGGCATCCGTAAGCTCATTGAAGAACGTCATATTGAACTCATCCATTACGGCAACCTGCCGTAATCTACCGGAACAGGGAGTGGTATGTATTGAATATATTGGTTACAGGCGGTGCCGGTTTCATCGGTTCACACCTCGT
>NZ_ONTA01000310.1:0-5075 GCF_900320625.1 Megasphaera sp. DJF_B143 | reverse complement strand
GCGGCAAAAAAATTTCGCAGCACCGATAATTATTCACCGGGCGGTATAGCCGGGAAACGACCTGAACGGGCTACCATCGTATATGCCAACAGGATGCGCGAGGCTTATAAAGATGTCCCCATCATTATCGGAGGCATTGAGGCCAGTCTGCGACGGTTTGCCCACTACGATTACTGGTCGGATAAAGTACGTCATTCCATATTGCTGGACAGCAAAGCCGATATCCTGAGCTATGGCATGGGGGAACACTCTGTCGTAGAAATTGCCGATGCCCTGGCTGAGGGGAAAAACGTGGCGGAGATGTATCATATCCGGGGCATCTGCTATGTGACCAGCCGGCCGCCTATATCGGAAAAAACTGTACTTTGTCCATCCTATGAGGAGGTGAAGGCAGATAAAAAAGCCTTTGCCCGGGCCTTTAAAATACAGTATGAGGAACAGGATCCTTTCTATGGCCGGACGATTATCCAGCCGTCGGAAAACCGGTATGTCGTTCAGACGCCGCCGGCTCTGCCACTTACGACAGAAGAAATGGACGCCGTCTATGAACTGCCCTTTACACGGCGCTGGCATCCCGATTATGATGATTGTGGCGGTGTGCCGGCCCTGCATGAAGTGCAGTTCAGCCTGACCAGCCACAGGGGATGCTTTGGACATTGTCATTTTTGCGCTATTACCAGTCATCAGGGACCGATTGTCCAGAACCGCAGCCATGAATCTCTGATCCGGGAGGCCGTGCATATGACACACCTTCCCGGTTTTAAAGGTTATATCCATGATGTAGGCGGTCCGACGGCTAATTTCCGCCATCCGGCCTGTAAAAAGCAACTGACGGCCGGAGTATGCAAAGACCGCCATTGTATCGGCAGTGAAATCTGTCCCAATCTGGACACGTCACATGACGATTATTTGAAGTTATTACAGGAAATCCGCCACATTCCCCGCGTCAAAAAGGTGTTTGTCCGCTCTGGACTGCGCTACGATTATCTTTTAGCGGATCACAATAAGAAATTTGTAGAAGAATTATGCCGGTATCACGTCAGCGGACAGCTGAAAGTGGCACCGGAGCATGTCGTAAAGCATGTGACCGATTTAATGGGAAAGGCTGATGTACATGCCTTTCTGACGTTTAAGAAATGGTTTGACGAAGCCAACCGGAAATTGGGAAAAAAGCAGTACCTGGTGCCATATTTTATGTCCAGCCATCCGGGCTGTACTCTGGCCGACGCCATTACATTGGCGGAATTTTTGCGGGATATGCATATGCAGCCGGAACAGGTACAGGATTTCATCCCTACTCCGGGGAGTCTCTCGACGGCTATGTATTACACGGGCATGAATCCACTGACGGGGGAAAAAGTTTACGTAGCCCGGCGGCCGGAAGAAAAACAGATGCAGCGGGCTCTGATGCAGTACAAGAATCCGGCCAATTATGATATTGTCTACAAGGCGCTGTACATAGCCGGACGGCGGGATCTTATCGGCTATGGCAGTCACTGCCTGATTCCGCCCCGCCGGCCGGGAAAAGCGCGGATGGAAAAGACTGCGGGAAGGGCAGGGAACCGCCGGCCCGGAAACCCGGGGCGGAAGGGCAGAACGCTTCAAGACCGGCAGCGCCATGGATTCAGGTGATTTCATGAAAAAATATGTACCGACACTGGCTATTGTACTGTTTGTACTGGCTGTGCTCGGATTCAGCAATATATTACTGGAAAAACAACAGGAAGAGAAAGCACAGGATGCATACCGGGCCGAACGGCACCTTGTCGTGTATTCCGATATGCCGGCCGACGTCAACAGTGCTCTGGCCAGGAAGTTTTATAGAGATACGGGACTGCGCGTACAGATTGAAACGCGTACCGATAGTGAACTGCAGTCGCTGGCTGACGATGCAGCGTCTGATGCCGGGCCGGACATGGTCATTGCTTCCGAACCGGTATTGAAGGATTTGCAACAGGCCTCGATATTCGTTCCCTATGCGTCACTGGCTACGGAAAGCGTTCCCTATTCGTTTAAAGATGCAGATGGATATTGGACAGGTGCCTGGTATGATCCTATGGTTTTCGTCGTGAGCAAGGCATATTACGAACGCCGTGGCAGTGAACTGGAAACCTGGGATGATCTGCTGACTGATCCGAATATGGTCCTGGCTTTTCCCGATTTGGCAGCGACGGATATGGCAGGAGACTTTCTCTGTTCGTATGTAGAAATTGCAGGGACAGCAGAAGCCAGCCGGTACTTTAAGGCTCTGCAGCCTCATATTGCATCGTATGCCAAGACGATGTCTCCCATCGTGCGCCGCGTTGCTGCCGGTGAAGCCGATATGGGTGTTGCCAGTGCTATGACTGTCCGTCAGTTCCTGCGGGATAAAGCGCCGGTTGTCATGCTGTATCCCCAGAATGGGACATCCTACTGGCTGTACGGCAGGGGAACGACGAAATGGTGTACCGATACGGAACTGGCTCCCGTCTTTGCCGACTGGCTGCTGTCGCGGAGCGCCCTGGCACTGCTGCATCAGAATACACTGTTTTTGACGACAGCTAGCGATGTGCTGCCGAAAGAATTAGATGGACGCAACCGGTATCCTGTGCTTTTCCCTGTCCGCAAATTGTATACGGATCAGGGACGGAAAAATGTACAGGATTGGTGGATTAAAACTATTCGATTTGGAAAGGAACCATAAGTTACATGGAAAAAATAGGATTTGTCAGTCTGGGTTGTTCAAAAAATCTCATTGATACAGAAGTGATGCTGGGCATTTTGCGGGACCGCCATATGGAAATCACCGATGACCTTGAAGAGGCGGATATCATCATCGTAAATACGTGCACGTTTATTGAAAAAGCAAAGCAGGAATCAATTGATACGATTCTCCAGGCAGCCAGATATAAGACAGAAGGCCGTTGTCAGATACTGATTGTAACAGGCTGTCTCAGCCAGCAGTATAAAGAAGAACTGATGAAAGAAATGCCTGAGATCGATGCTTTGCTGGGAACGGGATCATGGGACCGGATCTGGGATGCCATCGATACCGTCAAAAAAGGAAGAAAAGCCTGTTTTATGGATAATGTCAGCCATTTGTATAATCAGAATACGAGCCGGCTGCGTACGACGCCATCTTACAGTGCTTACGTCAAGATCGGGGAAGGCTGCAATAACGGTTGTTCCTTCTGCATCATTCCCCATGTCCGGGGACGCTTATACAGCCGTCCTGTCGATTCGGTCGTGGCAGAAGTCCGGCAGCTGGCTGATGACGGAGTGAAAGAAATCAATCTCATTGCACAGGATACGACTAGTTATGGCGTCGATCTGGCCGGTCATTCCCTGCTGCCGGAACTGTTGCGCCGCCTTGTAAAAATAGATGGCATCCGCTGGATTCGCCTGTTTTATCTCTATCCGCATTACTTTACAGACGAACTGATGGAACTGATCGTCAAGGAAGATAAAATCTGCCCGTATGTCGATCTGCCGCTGCAGCATATTTCCCAGTCTGTGCTGGAACGCATGAACCGCCGCGATTCGGAAGAAGATGTGCGCCGTCTCATGAAAAAGTTATGCAGTCATGGCCGTAAACTGACATTGCGGTCCACGTTCATTGTAGGTTTTCCCGGTGAAACAGAAGAAGAGTTCCGCCAGCTTTGCGATTTCGTCAGAGAAACGGAATTCGATGATGTAGGCGTCTTTACCTACAGCCGTGAAGACGGGACGCCGGCAGCCCGGATGGATAATCAGATTCCTGAAGAAGTCAAAGAGGAACGTTATCATCAGCTCATGGCTATCCAGGCAAAAGTGTCGGAACATCGCAATCAGGAACTGGAAGGTTCCCTTCATACGATGCTCGTCGAACGGGTGGAAGAGGAACAGGGAATCTGTCAGGCTGTGGGGCGTATTGAAATTCAGGCTCCCGATGTAGATGGTCTGACGTATCTGGAAAACGCCGAAGGCGTACAGCCGGGAGATATGATTCCCGTGCGGATTTCCCAGGGATTCGCCTACGATTTGGTAGCCGAACGGGCTGAATGATGAGGTGACACTATGTTTGTCGAAGTGGTGACGACGGGCTCGGAACTTCTCCTGGGTGAAATCGTCAATGAAAATTCCCGCTACCTTTCGCGGGAACTGAATGCTCTTGGGTATTCTGTCATATATCATACGACAGTCGGTGATAATCCGGAACGCATGGAAGGGGTACTGCGCACGGCTCTGCAACGGGCTGATATCGTTATAACGACAGGCGGTCTTGGCCCGACACAGGGCGATATGACAAAAATCATCGGTGCCAGGGTAATGGGGGTCCCCCTCGTGTATCATGAAGAAATTGCGGAAGCTATCGGGGAGTGGGTTACGGCTCATCACCCGGACCGGGAGTTGACGGAAAACCAGAAACGGCAAGCTATGATACCGGAAGGCGCTGTCGTTTTTTCCAATGGTGCCGGAACAGCTCCGGGAACGGCCCTGAAAAAAGGTGAAAAACTGCTGGTCCATCTTCCTGGGCCACCGCTGGAAATGCGCTGGATGTACGAACACCGCCTGAAGCCGTATCTGATCCGGACATTCGGTTCCCAGGGACACATCGAGTCATTGTATATGAAAATATATGATATGGGAGAGGCCTTTATTGAAGACAAGCTGATGGATCTTATTAAAGGGCAGTCCAATCCGACACTGGCCATGTATGCACGGCCCGGTTTTGTGGAAGTACGGATAACGGCCAGGGCACAGACGGAAGAAGAAGCGCGGGCATTGATGGAACCCGTTCGGCAGGAATTGCAGAAACGGCTCCACCGGGCCGCTGTAACCTATAATCAGGAAACGATGGCAGCCCTTCTGGGACGGATCCTGAAAGAAAAAAAAATGACGGTCAGCGCGGCAGAGTCCTGTACGGGAGGCCTTGTAGGATCCCTTATCACCGACGTCGCCGGCAGCTCGGCTTATTTTCTTGGGTCGGCTGGCACGTATTGCAATGCCATGAAGGAACACATTCTCGGTGTATCGGCGGATACGCTGGCTGCCTATACGGAAGTCAGCTCCCAGACGGCTGCTGAAATGGCCGATGGTAGCCGCCGGTTATATGG
>NZ_ONTA01000222.1:0-3428 GCF_900320625.1 Megasphaera sp. DJF_B143 | reverse complement strand
TTCGTACTGATACGAACCAAGATGGAACTGTGGATAATAGAGTTCAGCTCCCAAACGGGTAATGACAGAGCATTCTCCGCGCTGGGTCATTTTATTCAGCGTCGTATCGTATATGGTAAAACTCGTGATGCCGGCCTGACGGCACTTTTCCAGTGTCGTTTCCAGATCATATCCTTCGTTGCGTCCCAAAACGACAACAGCATCATAATCCATCGCCTGTTCGATCGACATATTGTCATGTTCCACATAGTACCGCTGCACACATAGATATATACATGAAATCAGGCCGACCAATACGACCAGGATCATGAGCAGGATACTGCGCTTATTCTTTTTTTCCATTCTATCCACCTTATTCAGTGATTGCTGACCCTGCCATGCAGTGTAAGCAATCCGTTATCCAGAGTGACCTGGTCCGGAACCATATGAAGGGGAAAATCTGTAAAATCATAGACTTCCAGCCGGGCCAGATTCGAAGCATTGACCCGGACCCCCTTCGCCGATATGGCGGCATCCTCCGGCAGGAACATCAGCTTATTCCCTTCCATAGCAAACCGGCCGGCTATATCAGCATCGGCACGCAAAAAACCGCCGACCCGTACTTTGCCTCTGACATGGATAGTATCACCATCAAAGGATACATCCATCTGTTCTGTGCCTTTTACCTGTTTTTTGATAAAGTCACTCAGGTCATCCTGGGAAACTGTAGCTACCAGTTCTCCCTGTTCAGCCGATTCAGCCTGCAAACGACCATCCATCAGGCTGGCCAGAGGATCGAACCGGACTCCTTCCAGCGTGCAGTCAAAGGACTGAAAACGCAGCTTGCCGACGCGGAAATCGTCACCACCTGCATGAACCCGGTCCAGACGGCCCGTCAGTACAGACAGGCCGGGACGGGCTTCGACGAGGACATTATCCGGTGAAATTTCCATATGCCGGGAAAGGCTACGGTACAATCCATAAGCTGCCAGACGCGGAGCCGCTATATTCAGCCCCAGCAGAATGACTGCGACTGCCATGGCGGCATACATCCATTTTTTCATCATATAGTCTGCTTAGCCAGGCGCTTTTCTTTCTGCTGCTGCAAATATCCTTCGATGAACATATCGATATCGCCGTCCATGACAGCCTGGATATTTCCCGTTTCCACATTCGTCCGGTGATCTTTGACCATCGTGTATGGATGGAATACATAGGAACGGATCTGACTGCCCCATTCGATGGCCTGATGTTCGCCGCCGATTTCTGCTTTGAGCTGCGCCTGCTTTTCCTGTTCTAATTCAAATAACTTGGCACGCAGGTACTTCATACACATTTCCCGGTTCTGTACCTGTGACCGTTCATTTTGGCACTGCACGACAATGCCTGTCGGGATATGGGTCATACGGACGGCAGAACTCGTCTTATTGACGTGCTGGCCACCGGCACCGGATGCGCGGAAATAATCGACGCGGACATCGTCCATGTTGATTTCTACATCTACATCATCGGGCAGTTCAGGCATGACATCGACGGCCGTAAAAGACGTATGACGCCGCGCAGCCGCATCAAAGGGCGAAATACGGACCAGGCGGTGTACGCCTTTTTCCGACTTGAGATAGCCGTAAGCGTATTCTCCTTCAATGGTAAAAGCCGCACTTTTGATGCCGGCTTCATCACCGGGCTGCATATCCATGACGGTTATGTGGAACCCGTGCTGTTCTGCCCAGCGCGTATACATGCGGACCAGCATCTGTGTCCAGTCCTGGGCTTCCGTTCCGCCGGCACCGGCATGGAAAGTCAGGATAGCATTGCACGTATCGTATTCGCCGGAAAGGAGCAGCAGTACTTCCCGCTTTTCAATGTCTTTCAGCAGGGCATGGTACTGCTTTTCGATTTCCTCGGCCATACCTGTTTCTTTTTCTTCAATGGCCATATCTAGGAAATCAAGCAGGTCCGCACACTGGGTTTCCAGTTTTTCATGCCCTTCTACTTCCGTCTTCAGGAGCGTTGCTTCCTGGGAAATTTTCTTTGCTTTATCCGGATCACTCCAAAAATCAGGGTCACTCATCTGCATATCGAGATCCATGATTTTTTCTTTTTTCCTGGGGAGGTTAAAGTGAATCCCCGATTTCCTGTATTCTCTTCTTCAAATCTTCCAGCGGTTTACGCATTTCATCTAATAACACAAGAATCACCATCTTTCAAAAACATAATCATAAACAAAACTCCACCACTTTGTAGTCCCATCTCTACTATCCGTTTCGGCAACCGCCTTGCGCTTCCTTGCACTCAGCACCTTGTAGGCCGAAAAGGCCCTCCCCTTCACAGGGGAGGCTTTCTTGGGATATCTAAAACTGCGAACTGCGGGCTTTCCTACCTGTTAGCCGCTGACTGCGGTCTGCGGCCTACGAACTGCGGCTCTTTTACTGCCGTTCTTCGTCCCGCTTGATATCTTCTGCCGTGACCGGGGCACTTTCATCATGGACTTCCCGGGCGCCCTGCAGATGATCTTCTGCCTTTGGAACAGGCTTACTGTATGTAATCTGGATATGATAGAGGAATGTGACCGTCGTCCGTTTGATGGAATCGACCATTTCTTCAAACATATCATAGGCTTCAAACTTATATTCAACGAGAGGATTCTTCTGCCCGTATGCCCGGAGATTGATGCCTTCTTTCAGGGCATCCATAGCGTCAAGGTGATCCATCCACTTGCTGTCTACGACACGGAGCATGATGGCCCGTTCCAGTTCGCGCATCGTTTCTGTTCCGATTTCCTTTTCCCGGGCTTCATAGAGATCGACAGCAATCTGGTACAGCTTTTCTTTGACTTCGACACGGCTGAGATTTTCCAGTTCTTCACTGGTCGTCGCATCTTTCGGCACGAAGTACTGCTGCATCTGAGTCAAAAGACCGGCAAAATCCCATTCTTCCGGATAGAGTTTTTCATCAGCGTACTTATTGCGGCCATCGTCGATGATATCACTGACCATGCCGAGAATCGTATCCTTGAGAGAAAGGGCCGTCAGTACCTGGCGGCGCTGTGCATAGAGCACTTCACGCTGCTGATTCATGACATCATCGTATTCCAGAACGTATTTACGGATTTCAAAGTTGTGGCTTTCGACTTTCTTCTGTGCCTTTTCAATCGATTTGGTGATCATCTTGGCCGTAATCGGTTCGTCTTCATCCAGGCCCAGTTTGTCCATGAACTTGGAAATATTGTCGGACCCGAAAATGCGCATGAGGTCGTCTTCCAGAGACAAATAGAACTGAGTCGTACCGGGATCCCCCTGACGGCCTGCACGGCCACGGAGCTGGTTGTCGATACGGCGGCTTTCATGGCGTTCCGTACCGATGATCATGAGCCCGCCCAGTTCAGCGACGCCCTTGCCCAACTTGATATCGGTCCCACGGCCGGCCATGTTGGTTGCAATCGTGACCAT
>NZ_ONTA01000223.1:0-4683 GCF_900320625.1 Megasphaera sp. DJF_B143 | reverse complement strand
TCATCGGCACCGGCATCGAGAGCGACTTCCATCAGCTGGTCTTCCGTCGCGTTTTCCTTGGACACGATGAAAATACCTTCATTTTTGAACATCCACGATACACAACCGGTTTCGCCGAGGTTTCCACCGTGTTTGCTGAATTCATGGCGGACAGCGGCTGCTGCACGGTTGCGGTTATCGGTGAGGACATTGACCGTGACGGCAACGCCGGCCGGGCCATAGCCTTCATAAGTGATTTCTTCGTAATTCTGGCCTTCCGTTGCGCCAGCGCCCTTCTGGATAGCCCGTTTGATATTATCCTTCGGAATATTGTTTTCTTTTGCCTTCTGCAGAGCCAGTTTCAGGCGCATATTACCCGTCGGGTCTGCTCCGCCCATACGGACGGCAATCGTGATTTCGCGGCTGATTTTTGTCGTAATCTTGCCACGGATCGCATCGTTTTTACCTTTTTTACGTTTAATATTCGCCCATTTTGAATGTCCGGACATCTTAGTTCCTCCTCTTTAGTTCCACCAGTCCTCGCCGGCAAGACGATCCAGAATAATCGCCGCAGCCGAACGAACGGAGAGATGATTGTAATCCCCTGCACCATAAATTGGTTCCAGGATAAAATCAAATTGTTCCATCGTTTCTTTTGTCATGCCATATCCCGTACCAAGGAGCAGCAGGACAGGAGTATCTTCTTCTTCTCTCTTGCGTCGGAGGTCCTTGTAGGAAATCGTATTGGCGTACGTCCTGGCATCGGTCGTCACGACATAAGGCCTTTTTCCTTCTGCATCGGTGACGGCCTGGACAGCCGCCCCGATGGAAGGACGGATGTCGAGGATGTCAAGAGCTTCCGTACGATACGAATTATAATTCTTTCCTACAGGGCTGCGCCAGAAATCGATAATCTTACGCACCATGTCCAGTTGTGCTTCGACATGGTGGATAATGAAATATTTTTTTACGCCATAAGTGCGGGCCGACCGGGAAATATCATGGAGATCATAATTCGTAATGGCCGTAGCAATGACGTTGAAGTTTTTATCATAAATCGGGTAGTGAACGAGCCCGATATACAGTGATGATTTCATAATTCCGTTTCCTTCTGTATGCGTTCCAGTATCATGCGGTCTGTATCCGAAAGAGAGCAACCCTGTAGAAGATCCGGTCTTTTGGCCACCGTACGGCGCAGTGACTGTTCACGGCGCCAGGCTGCAATTTTAGCATGATTGCCATTGCGCAGCACTTCTGGAACGGCATGGCCGCGAAATACGGCCGGCTTCGTGTATTGCGGGTATTCCAGCAGGGAATGATAAAACGAATCATCCGAAGCACTGCCAGCTGACCCCAGGACACCGGGAATCATGCGGGCTACGGCATCGGTGATGATCATAGCCGGCATTTCACCGCCTGTCACGACGAAATCGCCGATGGAAATCGTTTCATCAGCCAGATACTGCTCTACCCGGTAATCGACACCCTCATAATGACCGCACAACAAAATGAGCTGGTCATAAGCAGCCAGCTCACGCGCCTTGGCCTGATTAAAGGTCGAGCCGGCCGGTCCCATGAGGATGACACGCCGCCGGGGCACATCTCTGCGCACCGATTCTACGGCTGCAAACAACGGGCCTGCCTTCATCAGCATGCCACAGCCACCGCCATAAATGGTGTCATCCACCATGCGGTGCCGGTCATAGACAAAACTCCTGGGATTAGTCACATCGAGCTCCAGGAGTCCCTGTGCCCGTGCGCGGCCGATGATGCTATGCTGATAGAAAGCCTCTATAAATTCAGGAAATAAGGAAATTATATCGATTCTCATTCGTCAATCCATTCTGGCGGATTTACCACCATCTTCTTCGCTTTGATATCCACAGAGCGTATTACTTCAGGAATGACAGCTAATAGAAGCTCATTGCCGGCGTCATCGTTTACCACGTAAACGTCATTGCTTCCTGTCTTCAGAACGTCCGTCACTTTCCCCAGCAGCCTGCCTTCCAGGTTGTAGACAGCTATGCCGATGATATCAAAGACATAGTACTGCCCTTCTTTCAGCGGCATCAGATCTTCCCTTGGCACCTGCAATTCCTTGTGTACCAGAAGTTCCGCTGCATTACGGTCATCGACACCGGCAAACTTCATCAGGACGACATGTTTATGGAACCGTGCCGCCTTGACTTCATAGCGCTTGCCGTCGATATACCCGTATTTCATATGCAGGAATCGTTCGGGAAAATCCGTATCGGGATAAATACGAACATCACCCCGCACACCGTGCGGGGCAACTATTTGACCGATAGTATAGAGATCCATACCCGTCATCGTATTACTGGCGGAAGGCAATGATCTTGTCGTCTTCGAGCAAGATTTCCGTGCCCATGAGTTTGCCCAGATCGTCTCCGACTTTGACAACGACCGTCTGTTCGAGCGTTCCCTGCCGGATTTCGGAGCCGATTTCGAGCTGTTCCGCCTGTTCGCGTTCGTGCTGGGCTTTCGCTTTGGCAGCGGCAATGTGCTGCTTCTGTTCTTCCACTTGTGCACGAAGAGATATCAAACCCTGTGCGTCGATTTTGGCCTGTTCGGTCATCATGCGCTTAGCCTGGAATTCCAGGTTCTGAGCTTCACGATCGATATCGCTCAACGCCTGATCAGCATTTCTGATGATTTTGTCTTTCAGTGCCTGTGTAACTTTGGACTTGACAGTCACCGGTACACGCAACGTAATCTGATCCATGGTTCCTCCTATACGATATCCACTGATACTTTTTTGTTAGCCTTCACTGCAGCCGCCTTGACGACAAGGCGCAGGGCCTTGGCAATCTTGCCTTGTTTGCCAATGACCTTGCCCATATCTTCCGGAGCTACATGAAGCTGATAGACTTCGAGGCCTTTCTTTTGAATCTTTGTAACTGTTACTGCTTCCGGTTTCTTTACCAGAGACCGGGCAATACAAGCAATCAATTCTTCCATCGTATCCAGCCTCACTTACTTTTTGGATGCTTCAAACTGAGCCATGATACCGGCTTTTTTGAAGAGAGAACGAATGGTATCAGTCGGCTGTGCGCCTTTGCCGAGCCAGGACAGAGCTGCTTCTGCGTCTACAGTCAGGCAGTCAGCGCCTTTGGCTGGATCGTACATGCCCAGAGTAGCAACAGGACGACCGTTTTTACGGGCATCGTGGGAATCAGCTACAACGACGCGGTAGATCGGTTTTTTCTTTGCGCCTAAACGAGCTAAACGAATTTTAATCATGAAAATCACCTCCTTATATGGACTGTCGCTTCGTGAGAAGCCTCTAAAAGGGAAGACGTGGCAAGAAGCCCCGTCGTTTGTTCTTCTGCATTTTCTTGGCCTGCTTCATCATCTTCTGCATATCCGTAAACTGCTTGATGAGGCGGTTTACATCCTGCACCCGCGTGCCGCTTCCTTTGGCAATACGGCGTTTGCGGCTGTCTTTGATGAGCTGTTTCGGATTGGCACTGGCCCGTTCCTGGGCTGTCATAGACTGGATGATGGCTTCAATCCGCTTGAATTCCTTGCCATCCATATCGATTTTATCAATTTCTTTCTTATATTTGCCAATCCCGGGGATCAGGCTGACCAGACTGCTCATGTTCCCCATCTTCTTGACCATGTTCAGCTGGGCCAGGAAATCATCAAAGGTAAAGCTATTGCTCTTCATGGCCTTTTTCATATTGGCCATCGACTCTTCGTCAAAAGCAGCCTGCGCCTTTTCGATGATCGTTTCCACATCGCCCAGGTCGAGGATACGCGATGCATACCGGTCGGGATGGAATTCTTCCAGGCCGTCCAACTTTTCGCTGACGCCAATGAACTTGATGGGTTTACCCGTCACAGCCTTGATGGAAAGGGCCGCACCACCACGGGCGTCACCGTCG
Organism: Megasphaera sp. DJF_B143; assembly: GCF_900320625.1. Lineage (NCBI taxonomy): Bacteria > Bacillati > Bacillota > Negativicutes > Veillonellales > Veillonellaceae > Megasphaera > Megasphaera sp. DJF_B143. The sequence continues at coordinate 796 of NZ_ONTA01000223.1, read as the reverse complement.
AGCTTGGTCATGATGATGCCATCAATGCCCAGCGCCTGATCGAAGGCAGATGCTGCCGTCACAGCGTCCTGGCCTGTCATGGCATCGACGACGAGCAGGATTTCATGGGGCTTGACCTGTTCCTTGATATGGACCAGTTCATCCATGAGCGTTTCATTGACATGAAGCCGCCCTGCCGTATCGATGATGACCACATCTTTCAGATGACTCAAGGCATATGGTATGGCATGCTGGGAAATAGCAACGGGATCTTTGCTCCCTTCTTCCGTATAGACGGGAATATCCAGATCCTGACCCAGCACCTGTAACTGTGTAATAGCCGCCGGACGGTATACGTCTGCCGCGACCAAAAGCGGGTTCTTGCCCTGGCCATGCAGCTTTCTGGCCAGTTTGGCCGCCGTCGTCGTCTTGCCGGCGCCCTGCAGCCCTACCAGCATAATAATGGTAGGTGGTTTACTGGCCATGGCGATACGGCTCTGCGTGCCACCGAGGAGTTCGGCCAGTTCATCACGGACAATCTTAATGACCGTCTGCGATGCATTCAGACTGCCAAATACTTCTTCGCCGACTGCCTTTTCCCGGACCCGCTTGATGAAGTCCTTGGTAACGGCGAAATTGACATCCGCTTCCAGGAGGGCACGGCGCATCTCTTTTAGCGCTTCACTGACATCTTCTTCAGAAAGCTTTCCCTTGCCGCGTAGTTTTTTGAATGCAGCCTGAAACCGTTCGGACAAACTCTCAAATGCCATTGATGGACCTCCCTTTCTGATTTACGCACATTACAATTCAATGTCTT
>NZ_ONTA01000224.1:0-3082 GCF_900320625.1 Megasphaera sp. DJF_B143 | reverse complement strand
TCTAAAAAAGGGGTCCTGAAATAGTGAATACGTGGCAGGATAAAGAAGAATTCAAAAGTGAATTTACCAAAAAAGCACACATTTTGTGGGAAAAGGATCTGCCCGATCTGACACCGAACGAAGTATATCAGACCGTAGCCTTCATGGTCCGTGATTTGGTAAGTGAAGACTGGATCCGCACGAATGAAACCTATGCCGAAGAAAAGGCGAAACAGGTCTACTATTTTTCCATCGAGTTCCTCCTGGGGCGGCTGCTCGATTCCAACCTCATCGGCCTGGGCATGGAAGATGTCTGCCGGGCCGGGCTCAAGGACCTGGGCTGGGACCTGGACCGGATCATCCCGGAAGAACGGGATCCGGGACTGGGAAACGGGGGCCTGGGCAGACTGGCTGCCTGCTTCATCGATTCCCTGGCAGCGCTCCAGCTTCCTGGCCATGGCTGCAGTATCCGCTATCAGTACGGACTCTTCAATCAGCGCATCATCGACGATCAGCAGGTCGAACTGCCTGACAGCTGGCTGGCCGACGGGTTCCCCTGGGAAGTCAAGAAGGTCGATAAGGCCGTCAACGTACGCTTCGGCGGCAACGCCTACATGCGCCCTTCCGAAGACGGCGGCCTGGAATGTGTCTACGAAAAATATTCTTCTGTCCGTGCCGTGCCCTACGATGTCCCCATCGTAGGCTATCACAACCATACGGTGAACACCCTGCGCCTGTGGCGGGCCGAATATTCCCGGGAAGATATGTACCGCGAATTGTCCCTGGGCGACCGGCACCGGGCCTTCCACTACAAGAACAGCGTGCAGCTCATTTCCCGTTTCCTCTATCCCGAAGACAGCACGGAAGAAGGGCGCAAGCTGCGGCTCATGCAGGAATACTTCATGGTATCGGCGGGCCTGCAGTCCATCGTGCGCTATTACAAGAAAAAAATCAAAGAAAGCCTGTATAAATTCGATCAGTACATCGCTATCCATATCAACGATACCCATCCGGCCCTGGTCATCCCCGAACTCATGCGCATCCTCATGGATGAAGAAGGACTTTCGTGGGATGCGGCCTGGAATGTGACCGTCCGCACCGTGGCCTATACGAACCACACCATCCTGCCGGAAGCGATGGAACGCTGGTCCATTCCCATGTTCAAGTCCCTGCTGCCGCGGATCTATCTCATCGTGGAAGAACTGAACCGGCGCTGGCTGGCCGAAGTCCGCAAGCGCTTCCCCGGCGACGAAGACAAGGCCCGCGATGTGGCCGTCCTCTGGGATGGACAGGTCCACATGGCCCATCTGGCTGTCCTCGGCAGCCACAGTGTCAACGGGGTTGCGGAAATCCACTCCCAGATCCTGAAGGACTCGACGCTGCACCAGTTCTACACCTGTTTTCCGTCGCGTTTTTCCAATAAGACCAATGGCGTCTCCCACCGGCGCTGGCTCATCCAGTCCAATCCGCAGCTGGCAGGACTGCTCGATGACACCATCGGGCCGGACTGGCGGCTGGAAGCCAAACGCCTCATGGACGTGGAAAAATTTTCCAAGGATCCGGCCTTCCTCGAACGGCTGGCCCAGGTGAAACAGACCCGCAAATATATCCTGGCCGATTATATCCAGCAGAAGTATGAAGTAAAGGTAGACCCGGCATCGATCTTTGATATCCAGATCAAGCGGATCCATCTCTACAAACGGCAGCTCCTCAATATTCTCCACGTCCTGCACCTGTATTACGTCCTCAAGGCCAATCCCCGGATGCAGATTACGCCGAGGACCTTCCTTTTTGGCGGCAAGGCAGCTGCCGGCTATGGGGAAGCCAAGCAGACCATCAAGCTCATCAACGTCGTGGCCCGGCTGGTCAACAACGACCGCCGTATCCGCAAGCAGATGCGCGTCCTCTTCCTGGAAAACTACAACGTCTCCCTGGGCCAGCTCCTGTTTCCGGCCGCCGATGTGAGCGAACAGATCTCTACGGCCGGAAAAGAAGCGTCTGGTACGGGGAATATGAAATTCATGATGAACGGGGCCATCACCCTGGGCACCATGGACGGGGCCAACGTGGAAATCCACCGCGAAGTGGGTGATGACAACTGCGTCATCTTCGGCCTCCGGGCCAACGAAGTCATGGATTATTATATCCACGGCGGCTATTCTTCGTGGAATATGTACAGCGAAGATGCGGATATCCGCCAGATCATGAACAGCCTCGTCGATGGATCCCTGGGAAATGGCGAATCCTTCGGCATGCTCTACGATTCACTCCTGGACCGCAACGATGAATTCTTCGTCTTGAAAGATTTCAAACCCTACTGTCAGGCACAGCAGGAAATCGAACGGCGCTACAACAAACGCCTCCAGTGGCTCCATTCCAGCGCCGTCAATATCGCCCATTCGGGCTATTTTTCCAGTGACCGGACCATCCGCCAGTACGCATCGGGAATCTGGCACCTGAAACCGGTCAAGAGTTGATGTAATAAAGGAGGTGTGCACGGATGAAACTCAGTGCCATCGATGATTATAGTACCTATCTGTATCATCAGGGAACGAACGACAGCAGTTACCGCCTCTTTGGCGCGCATTTTACGGCGTACCGGCGCAAAGCCTGCGTGCGCTTTGCCGTGTGGGCACCTCATGCACAGGCCGTCAGCGTCGTCGGTGATTTCAATGAATGGGATGAAACGGCCGACCCCATGACGCGCAGCGACAAGGGAAATGGCATCTGGACCTGCTATATTTCCGGTCTTTCCGAAGGGGATAACTACAAATACGCCATCACGACGGCTTCGGGCGATGTCATCCTCAAAAGCGACCCCTATGCCTTCTGGTCGGAAGTCCGGCCCGATACGGCATCGAAGCTGACCAAGCTCCATTATACGTGGAAAGACAAGAAATGGATGGCCAGCCGCAAAGACTACGATTCATACGCCCAGCCCATGCTGACCTATGAAGTCCACCTGGGCTCGTGGCGGCGCAGAGAAAACGGCGATATGCTGACCTACCGGGAACTGGCAGACCAGCTGGTAGACTACGTGAAGGATATGCATTATACCCATATCGAACTCATGCCGCTGTGCGAATATCCTTTTGACGGCTCC
>NZ_ONTA01000230.1:0-4861 GCF_900320625.1 Megasphaera sp. DJF_B143 | reverse complement strand
CCTCATTGCCGGTACGTCCATCGGCACGACGGCAGCCTGCGTACCACTGACTATTGTCGCAATTCCCTTTCTCAGCCGTCTCGTAGAAACGAGTATCCGCGATGTCGATTTTGGTCTCGTCGAAGCGGCAGAATCCATGGGCGCTTCACCGCTGCAGATTATCCGCAAGGTCCTGCTTCCGGAAGCACTGCCTACGATCATCAATAATATTACCGTCCTCATCGTCAACCTCATCGGGGCTTCAGCTATGGCTGGTGCCATCGGTGGCGGCGGTCTTGGGGATATCGCCATCCGCTATGGCTACCAGCGTTTCCAGGCCGATGTCATGCTGGCTACGATCATCATCCTCGTCATCGGCGTCAATCTGATTCAGGCTTGCGGCGACTTTGCATCCCGCAAGAAGAATAAAAAATAAAAGGAGTGTCTGTATCATGAAATCATTCATCAAAAAGGCCGTAACACTGGCGGCCCTCGCTACGCTGTGCGTTTTTGCCGCCGGCTGCGGCAGCAGTGACAATAGTTCCAAATCGGCTTCTTCCGACAAAAAAGAAATCACCGTCGGGGTCACACCGGGCATCCATGCGGAAATCATGGAACAGGTCAAAAAAGAAGCTGCCAAACAGGGCATTACTATTAAAATCATGGAATTCTCTGATTATGTAACTCCCGATGTCGCCCTCTCCAATAAGGAAATCGACATGAACTCGTACCAGCATAAACCGTATATGGACAACCTGGTCAAAGACAAGGGATTGAAAATCGTTTCTATCGGCCAGACCGTCGTAGCACCTATCGGCCTCTACTCTCACAAAATCAAGAGCCTCGATGACGTAAAAGACGGCATGACCGTAGCCGTTCGGAATGACCCGACCAACGGTGCCCGCGGCCTGCTGCTGCTCCAGAAAGCCGGTTTCATCAAGATTAAAGATGGCGTAAAATATCCGACACCGCAGGATATCACGGAAAATGCAAAACATCTCCAGATCAAAGAACTGGAAGCCGCTCAGATTCCCCGTTCTCTCGACGATGTTGACTTCGCCGCTATCAATACTAACTATGCCATGGATGCCGGCCTGAACCCTGTAACGGATGCCCTCCTGCGGGAAGACAAAGATTCGCCGTATGCCAATATCCTCGCCGTCCATGAAGATGACAAAGATAATCCGACGCTGAAGAAAATCGTCGAAATCTATAATTCTGATGTCATCAGGAAATATATCGAAGAACATTACAAAGGTGCCCTTATTCCGGCATTTTAATGTGTGAAAGAAAAGACGAGCCCCACGAAGCATGCATGTTTCGTGGGGCTCGTCTTTTCTTTCATCAAACTTCAAACTCTCTCTCCCTTACACTTTCTTTCCCTCTTCTATCAGTTTACGGCATTTGAGTTGTCGGCCGCTGAGTTCTTCTACGTAGCTGTACAGCAGGTGTTCCAGGAATGCCAGTTGATTCCGGGGGAGCTGTATGGTATCTGTCTTTTGCCAGGAATAGGTTAAAAGAGTCTGCCAGAGCTGACGGACGGCTGACGGCAAAGGGACGGGCTGCATGTCTTCTCTTTCATCGGACAGGTAATAGGTCTTTCTGCCATCAGTCCCTGGTCCCATATACACCTGAGCGGCCGCTGTATCGGGCATATAGCCGGCACAGGCCGTCAGCTGCCATCCGGCGATGATGGTCGCTACGCGGACGTTGCGGCTGGCAATGGCCCGGCTGTAACAGCCGATGAGCTCATATATCCGTTCATCTGGTTCTCCAACCGGTATAATGGCCAGCACCATTTCCACAAACATCTGGGTATAGACGTAATAGTCCCAAGTCAGGGCATCGAGAATCGTACTGCGATGGCTCTCGTATTCTCCCATAAACAGGACGTGATCCCGTTCCCAGGCATCAAAGGTAATGGGAGAAAAGGCCATAAAACTGCCAAATCCCTGATTATATCCCTTTTTCCCTTTAGGCGCATAGACGTAGAGGATGCCCGATTCTTTTGTGAATATGGTCAGCTGCAGCTGCCGGGACCGGCCTTTCTGCAGGCGAAGGATGATGCCTGTATAGGCCCGGGTCTTCTGCATGGGACCGTAGGAATTAGTCCTTCTGTTCATCCGTTCCTTCCCCTTCTGTATCATCTGCCGGTGGCATAGGCACGGCCTTTACCCGGGCAATGCGGAACCCCTGTACTTCCAGCACACTGAATTTGTATGATCCGATGACGACTTCTTCACCTACGTTCGGCGTATGGCCCAGGAGATAAAAGACGTAGCCGCCGATCGTATCGGTATCGACATCTTCTTCCACCGGGATATGGAGCATTTCTTCTACATCTTCCAGGAGCACCGTGCCGTCAAATTCGTAGGCACCATTGGGAAGAGGCTGGATTTCTTCCTGTTCCGACGAATGTTCGTTCCGGATATTGCCTACCAGTTCTTCCAGAATATCTTCCAGCCCGATGAGGCCGACAGTGCTGCCGTATTCATCGACAACCGTCGCCAGATAGGTACGTCGGGCCCGCATGAGCTGCAGGAGCTGTGATGCCGGCATGATTTCCGGTACCATGAGGATAGGCCGCTTGATGAGGCGGAGATTGCTCCGTTTGTGAATATACAAATCCATGAAATCCTTAATGTGGATCAGTCCCAGGATATGGTCCTTATCTTCTGTACAGAGGGGATAGCGCGTATGGCGGGACTGACGGATGGTTTTCAGGTGCTGGTTCATCGTTTCTTCTACATAGAGGCAGACGATTTCCTGACGGGGCACCATGATTTCCTTGGCCAGACGGTCGGCAAAATCAAAGACGTTGCCAATGAGTTCGCTTTCCACCGGGTCTATTTTGCCTTCTTTGTGGCTGGCCGTGATGAGCATGCGGATTTCATCTTCCGAATGAGCCATATCGATTTCATTGGTCACGTCGAGATTGCGGTTTTTGAGAAGTCGCTGCCCCAGCCAGTTGCCAAAGATGATGAAGGGATAAAACAGGCGGCTGGCAGAGTAAAGGAAATGGCTGACCCGTTTCAGTCCTCCTTCGGCCCGCTGCAGGCCAATCGATTTTGGGATCAGTTCGCCAAAAACCCACAGGCAGATGCAGACCAGGAGAATGACACAGATATACAGGATACCGACGGCCCAGAGCGGTATCCATCCGTGCAGCAGGGGAAATGCCTCATACAGTACATAAAATACGACAGCTCCCGAGGCCATACCGGAAATCACCATGCCCAGCTGAGCCATGCCGAGGAAAATAGCCGGTTTTTCATACAATTTTAATAAAAACCGGGCCTTTGTATCGCCGTCTCTCACCATTTCTTCAATGGATTCGCGGCGCAGCTGTACGAAGGCAAATTTACCAATAACACAAAAAACGCTCAGCAGAATGGAAGGCACAAGAAGCAGCAAATACTGTGCTATGTGTCCCAGCTCTGGTTCCATCATATATCGCTCCTCTGCTTACTCATTTTTATACCCGAATTCACTCAGCGCGGACGGCTTGTTGCGCCAGTCTTTTTTGACTTTGACCCAGATATCGAGGAATACGGACGATCCCAGGACGTGTTCGATTTCCTGACGGGCCAGACGACCTACTTCCTTCAGGATAGTGCCGTTCTTTCCGATGACGATGCGCTTCTGCGAGTCCCGTTCGACGTAGACCGTGACCCGGATATAGACTTTATTATGGCCACGATTCTTCATTTCTTCTACGTACACAGCGATGGAATGCGGTACTTCGTCGCGCAGGCACTGGAATAATTTTTCCCGTACAATTTCTGCGGCCAGCAGTCGTTCCGGCTGGTCGGTAATCATGTCATCGGGGAAATATTTCGGACCTTCTGGCAGGATTTTTTTGAGTTCATCCACGACGGCATCGACATTATCCCCTGTAAGAGCGGAAATAGGGATAATCTGGGCAAAATCAAAGAGGGCATTGTATTCAGTAATTTTGTGCAGGATTTCTTCCCGGCTCATGAGGTCCGTCTTATTGATGACCAGGAAAACAGGTACTTTCGTGCCTTTGAGCTTATCCAGGACGAACAGGTCGCCGGGGCCCTTTTTTTCATTTCCCGAAATGAGGAACAACACAGCGTCGATATCCTGCAGGGACTGATAGGCCGCTTCATCCATGAACTCGCCCAGTTTATGGTGCGGTTTGTGGATTCCCGGCGTATCGAGGAATACGATCTGGCATTCGTCGTCCGTATGGATGCAGAGAATCCGGTTCCGCGTCGTCTGCGCTTTATCCGATACGATAGAGACTTTCTGTTTAATGATGTGATTGATCAGGGTCGATTTACCGACGTTCGGTCTGCCGACGACGGCAACAAATCCCGATTTAAATGTATCTTCCATAATTATGTTATTACCTTTCTTATATATGTATATAGAGTTAGCGGATGCCAGGCTGTGATCAGGCCATGGACGATTCATCAAAGGTCAGCGGCAGGAGCTGCTGCAACGTGAACGTTTCATACGAATCGTCAGGTCGGACCAGGATGATTTCAGGAATGGCAAATTCTGCCATGACCTGACGGCAGGCACCACAGGGCGCTGTGAGGTCCTTGCTGTCACCGGTGATGACCAGCGCCGCAAAACGCCGACAGCCACAGGCCACGGCGTGAAAGATGGCATTCCGTTCGGCACAGATAGTGAGCCCGTACGAAGCATTTTCCACATTGCAGCCCGTATATACCGTGCCATCTTCTCCCAGCAGGGCTGCCCCTACGCGGAAATGGGAATAGGGAGCATAGGCTCGTTCCTGTACATCCCTCGCTGACCGGATGAGGCGGGCAATCGTCGTTTCATCGGTCATCAGAGTTCTTCTCCTTCGCGGACGTAGCCAAGGCGCTGGAGAATAAATTCTTCTTCTTTG
>NZ_ONTA01000238.1:0-2251 GCF_900320625.1 Megasphaera sp. DJF_B143 | reverse complement strand
CTAATGCTGATTTTTGTATTAAAACATGAGGTTCGACGAACCGGCTTCGATAAACGAACTACGGCCAACGACCTACTGCCCTTCGTAGCCCTGCTATGACTCCTTCCATCCTCCTTGCATCTGACGGCCCCGTCGGCGATGCCTGACGTAAAACGCCGGCCGTCGCGGCACTATCTTGCTGATTTTTGTGTAAAAATAGTCGGTCCGTCAAACCGGCTTCGATGAACGACCAACGGCCCTTCGTAGCTCCACTACGCCTCCTTCTTCCGCCTTGCATCTGGTACCATCTCGTGCGATTCAGGATAGAAAGCGTCTCCTGTCGTGTGGCCTGTATGCTGATTTTTGTATAAAAATAGTCGGTCCGTCGAACCGGCTTCATCAAACATCAAACATCAAACTATCTCTTCCCACTAACCACCAGCCGCTAACTACGGCCCTTCCCGCGCGGGCCAGTTCCCGTGACCGGGTTTGAGCGGGGGAGTCTCCAGCTCCCCGCTCTTCCCGGTCGGGACTGGCTGCCAATCTGTAGGGTGATACTGTCCATATCTATATATATGCCAATGTGGACAGGTGTTTTGGGCAGGTGCTTATTACGTTTCGATTTATCTTTTTCTTATATACACATTCCCTTTTTTATTCCTTTCTAAATCCGTGCTTTCGTCTATGTACCGTTTAATGGAACTGCGGCTCATGCCCATTTTTTTCATCAGGTCACCTATATAGACTTCTTCCTTTTCTTTCATAATTTCATCAAATACTTCCCGCATGAGCTGCTGGTTGCTGAGGCATTTTTGTTTCTTTCCAGCCAGCATGTCTTCCCGTCCCCGGCCCAGGTTGTCCAGGTCTTCGTTATACGAGGCGATGAGGCCTGTGTAGTCGATGTGGTGGATGGGATAGTCGAAGGTGATGTAAAAGGGCAGCGGCGGGGCAAATTCGCGCAGGATAGCTTCGATTCTAAAGGCCGGAGGGGCTCCGATGGGGCTTTTGACGTCGAGCATGTCGAGGATGGCGTCGGCGTCACGGGAAAAGACGCCTGAGCCCGATGCCCGGTCCTGTGCTTTTTTGACGGTCTGGCTGCCTTTGCTGTAGTGATGGCAATAGATGACAGCGCACTGTTTCACTGCCGCCAGTTTGTCCAGCTGGTTGCAGAACTGCCCCATGTCAAAGGCACTGTTTTCGTCGCCATTGGTGATTTTGTATATAGGGTCGAGGACGATGGCCATGTAGTCTTTCCCGGCTGTCCGGCGGACGATATCGCGGACCAGTTGTTCCATGGGGCGGGCATGACCGCGGCAGTTCCACAGGTCGATGGCGTCGTCATGGTCCCCGGCAAGGCCGAGGGCATTGTAGATCCGGCAGAAGCGGTCAATACAGGATGCTCTATTTAATTCCAGATTGATATATAAAACATTGCCCCGGTGGCAGGGGAATTGTCCCAGCCAGGAGGTCCCTTCGGCTATGGCGATGCACAGTTCGATGAGGGCAAAGGATTTCCCCGCCTTGCTGGGCCCGGCAAGCATCATTTTATGGCCCTGCCGCAAAAGGCCGTCGATGAGTACCGGATCGAGAGGCGGCGGGTTGCGGCGCAGGCAGGACAGGTTTTCAATGGGCGTTTCCCCCTCTTTTTCATCGTCCAGCGCAGCCAGCCATTCCGTGTAGGACTGAAAGGGACTGTCATAGGGTATGAGGTACTGCCAGCTTTCGCCGCGGCGGATACCGGGCAGGCGCATGAGCCGCGCGGGGTTGCGGTTGGACACATCGACGTGATAGCCGTGTTCATGACAGGTCTTGTACAGGAAATCGACGCGCTGGCGGTACAGGTCATAATCCGTACCGGCATCGATATGTACAACGGCGTGCAGACTTTTTCCTCCACTGTAAACGAGCGCAGCCACGGGCAACTTCAGGCTGCATATCCGATCGAGCTGCTGCTGTAAAGTCTGGTCATCTGCTTCGGCCAGTACATAGGTAAATTCCCGCACGTTGCTGTTGCGCACTCCTTTTCCATCCAGCGGGTTGATGCGCACCCAGGCCCCGCCGCGGTAGTCGTAGTCCCCCAGGGCATAGCCCACATCGTGGCTGGCTTCGAGGGCTTTGATGATGTGGCGCTGTTTCCGGCCATATACGCCCCGTCCTGCCGGCACGCAGCGGTCTTTCTGTTCCATGGACTTCATGACGTATCCCACGTAATCATCAGGCGAAAAAAGCCGTTCCAGAAAGTCCCGTATATCCTGACAGGGGTCCCATTGGG
>NZ_ONTA01000231.1:0-6799 GCF_900320625.1 Megasphaera sp. DJF_B143 | reverse complement strand
GGACAGGACAGCGTCATTCCCCTCATGGACCGGTACGACAACCTCATCGTCATCCGCACCCTGTCCAAAGCCTTTGGCCTGGCCGGATTCCGTCTGGGCTACGGCGTGGCCCGGGAAGACGTCATCGACGCCCTGTCGCTGACCAAACTGAGCTATCACCTCAACAGCGTTACCCAGCTCATGGGCTGCGTGGCCATGAAACACCGTGATGAAATCCTCGGGCACAACGTCCCGCCGACTATCGGAAACAGGGACTATCTGGAACGGGAACTGAGCGGCTTTGATGGCGTCACGGTCTATCCCAGCGCGACCAATTTCATCCTCGTCCGCGTCCCCGACGGTCCGGCCCTCATCGCTGCTATGAAAAAAGCCGATATATGCGTCCGCTTCTACAGCGCCAAAGACCTGCAGAACTGCATCCGCCTCACTGTGACGACCCGCGATGTGGCCGACCGGATCCTCGCCGTGTTCCGCAGCCTCTACAAGGAGGTGGCCGGCCGTGCGTAATGCGTCTGTCAACAGGGAAACGGCAGAGACACAGATTGCCGTTTCGCTCGAACTCGATGGGGAAGGGACCTTTGTCGGCTCGACGGGCATCGGCTTTTTTGACCACATGCTAAATCTCCTGGCCTGCCACAGTGGCATGGACCTGTCGCTTCACGTCCACGGCGACCTCGACGTCGACACCCATCATACACTGGAAGACCTGGCCATCGTCCTGGGCGATGCCCTCACGCAGGCCTTGGGCGACAAGAAAGGCATCAACCGCTATGGCATGTTCTACTGCCCCATGGATGAAGCCCTGACGCGGGTCGTCATCGACCTCAGCGGCCGTCCCTATCTGGTCTATGATGTGAAACTGGCGGTCGAACGGATTGGCACCTTTGAAACGGAAATGCTGCAGGATTTCCTCTACGCCCTGGCTGTCCACGGCAAAATGAACCTGCACGTGGCCAATCTGTACGGCACCAATGCCCATCACATCGTCGAATCGGTATTCAAGGGTCTGGGCCATGCACTCCGTCAGGCCGTTGCCATCGAAGGCAATGCCGACAGCGTACTTTCTACCAAAGGGGTGTTATAAGATGAAAATAGCCATCATTGATTATGAAATCGGCAATCTGGCCAATGTATACAATGCCTGGCGCCGCCTCGGCCAGGATCCGGTCATCACCCGCGATCCCCAGGTCATCCGCGACGCGGCCCTGGTGGAACTGCCCGGTGTCGGCGCCATCCGCGACGCCATGGCCAATCTGCAGAAATTCGACCTCATTCCGCTTTTGACCGGACAGGTACAGGCGGGAAAGTTCTTTATGGGCATCTGCCTGGGCATGCACGCACTCTTTGAAACCGATTACGAAGGCGGCAAATACGACTGCCTGGGTTTCCTTCCCGGCGAAGTCGTACCATTTCAGACGAAGCTCAAAGTACCCCACATGGGATGGAACGAACTGGAATTTCGTCAGCCCCACTGGCTGCAGAAAAATCTTCCCGCCCATCCCTATGTCTACTTCGTTCACTCCTACCACAAGACGCCGGCCGATACGCCCGACGTCATCGCGACCGCCGATTACGACGGCCCGGTCCCGGCCATCTGCGGCAGGGACAACGTCCTGGGCATGCAGTTCCATCCGGAAAAGAGCGGTCCCGTCGGGGCACAGCTCCTGCAGAATGTCTTAGATTACGTACAGAAGGGATGATAGTATGATCGTACTTCCGGCTATAGATATACAAAACGGCCATGCCGTCCGCCTGCGCCAGGGCGTAGAGACAGACAGCACGACCTATTTTGATGATCCCGTCGAAGCCGCCCGGAAATGGGCCGACGGGGGAGCCCAGTTTCTCCACGTCGTCGATCTCGACGGAGCCTTCAAGGGCGACCGCTGCAACGCTTCGGTCATCGGCCGCATCTGCGACGCCGTCGATATCCCCGTAGAAGTGGGCGGCGGCATCCGCAGCGAAGAAGCCATCAACACCTATCTCGAACAGGGAGTGGCCCGGGTCATCATCGGCTCCAAGGCCGTCGAAGACGAAGCCTTTACCCGCGAAATGGCAAAGAAATACGGCTCGGAACTGGTCGTTTCCATCGATGCCAAGGGCGACACGGTCGCGACCCGCGGCTGGGTGGAAGGGAGCGACAAGAAAGTCCTGCCCTTTGCCAGTTTCCTCATTTCCATTGGCCTCCGGACCATCGTCTACACGGATATCAGCCGCGATGGCATGCTCACCGGCCCCAATCTGGACATGATGGAACAGCTGCAGCATCTGCCGTACATCCGCCTCATCGCCTCGGGCGGCATCAGCAGCATAGAAGACCTGAAGACGCTGCAGAATATGGGCGTCTACGGGGCCATTACAGGCAAGGCCCTGTACGAAGGCCGGATTACGATGGAACAGATCCGAAGTCTGGGGGGACGGTAAATGCTGGCAAAACGTATTGTACCATGCCTCGATGTGCGCGACGGACGCGTCGTCAAAGGCAAACAGTTCAAGAATATACAGGACGTAGATGACCCGGTGAAACTGGGGAAATTCTACTCCGATCAGATGGCGGACGAACTCGTTTTCTACGATATCACCGCTTCATACGAAAAACGTCATATCTTCATCGATGTCGTCCGGGCCGTAGCGGAAGAAATCAACATTCCCTTTACCATCGGCGGCGGCATCAGCAGTATCGACGATTTCCATCAGGTCCTGCGGGCCGGTGCCGACAAGGTTTCTGTCAATTCGGCAGCTGTACGGCGGCCGGAACTCATCCGTGAAGCGGCAGAACGCTACGGCAGCCAGTGCGTCGTCCTGTCCATCGATGCCAAGCGCGATGGTCAGGGCAGCTGGCAGGTCTACGTCGATGGCGGCCGCAAGAATACCGGCCTCGATGCCATCGCCTGGGCCAAGCAGGGCGTCGCTCTGGGAGCCGGGGAAATCTGCATCAATTCTATGGATTCGGACGGTGAAAAATCGGGCTTCGACCTGGCCCTCAACCACCGCCTGTCCACGGAACTGCCCGTGCCCATCATCGCCTCCGGCGGGGCCGGCACAATGAAAGATTTCAAGGACGTCTTCGACGCCGGTGCCGATGCCGCTCTGGCTGCGTCGGTATTTCACTTCGGCCAGATCGCCATCCCGGACCTCAAAGCGTATCTTCAGGGCGAAGGAATTCCCATGAGAGGGGCAGAAAAATAATGGAATATGTAGATATACAGAATATCAAATTTGATGAAAAAGGCCTCGTGCCGGCTATCGTACAGGAAGGCCGGAGCGGAAAAGTCCTGATGATGGCCTACATGAACGAAGAATCGCTGAAAAAGACCCTGGAAACGGGGCGGACCTGGTTCTACAGCCGCAGCCGCCAGAAACTCTGGAACAAAGGCGAAGAATCGGGCCATTTCCAGGACGTGCAGGCTATCGCCGTCGATTGCGATGCCGATACGCTGCTCATCACCGTCAATCAGACGGGAGCCGCCTGCCATACGGGGCACAAATCGTGCTTCTACCGGGGCCTTGCCGGCAAAGACGAAACATCCTATGCGGGCAGCCTGTCCATGATGGCCGATCTGCAGGACGAAATAAAGGAAAAACGGGTCCATCCGACGGAAAAATCCTATACGGCTTATCTCCTGCAGACGGGCATCGATAAAATCGGCAAGAAAATCGGCGAAGAAGGGGCAGAAGTCATCATCGCCGCCAAAAACGCCGATCCCGTGGCAGGAGAACAGAACGAAGAAGCGGACAATCTGCGCCTGGAAGTGTGCAAGGAATCGGCCGACCTCCTGTATCATCTGGCCGTGCTCTGGGAAGATACGGGCGTGACCGTCAACGATGTCATGACCATCCTCGAAGGGCGGAGCCATGTCAAAGGCAATAAAAAAACCGTCGGCCATCAGGACAAGACATTTTGATTACAAGGTGAAATAAAATGAAGAAAGTAATTTTTGATGTCGATGGCGTGCTTCTCAGCGAAAAACGCTATTTTGACGTATCGGCCCTGACGCTCTGGGAATGGTACAACAGCCCTTTGTACATGGGGCTGTCCCAGGAACCGGTCCGGGCCAATCTGACAGAAGAGGAAATACGGGACCTGCGGGCCCGTTACTGGAAAGACGATGAAATCCTGCAGTGGCTCAAAGGCCATGGCGTCAACGACAACTGGGATATGGTCCACGCTCATATTTTCGTGACACTCTGGCTCATGCTGGAACAGTATGCGGCGACGACAGGACAGATCCGCCGCCTCTCCTTTGACACCCTGCGCGGCGTCCGCCTGGCAGGCATTTTCCTGAAAAACTGCGACATGCCTACGGCCAGCGATGTACTGGATGTCCTCAGGGATACCGTCCCCGACGGCGCCAGCAAAGACCAGGTCTTTGAATACCTGGGCAAAGCCGCCGGCGAATCGAAGGGCGGACAGGCCCTCGTGCCCTATGCATCCCTCGACTCCTCTCTGTGGCATCTCCACGTGGACTGCTTCCAGAACTGGTATTTCGGTGACGACCTGTACCGGGAAACGTACGGCAGGGAACCGGATAACCCTGGCAAGAGCGGTTTTCTCACCAACGAAGACCCCCTGGCCGATCCGGATGATATCCGTCACCTGTTCCAGGAACTGAAGCGCCGCGGCTATGACATCGCCATCGCCACCGGCCGCAGCCGCCGGGAAATGGAAATTCCCTTCCGCCACTACGGCTGGTATGACGAATTCGATCCTCTCTACATCTCGACTTCGACCGACGTCGACGAAGCGGCGGCCCTGCTCCACCGCTCCCTGGACAAACCCAATCCCTTTGCTTATTACCTGGGAGCCTTCGGCCATTACCCGGACCGTTATGAAGCCTACGCAGATCATCCGGATACGTTCAAACAGGGGACCTATTACGTCGTAGGCGACTCCCTGGCTGACGTATGGTGTGCCAGATCCATGGGCGCCGTCATGATTGGCATCCTCACCGGCCTCGACGGCCAGAACGCCCGGGCCATGTTCGAAAAAGAAGGAGCCGACCACATCGTAAACAACGTCATGGATATACTGGACGTATTGAAGTGAAAAGATAGTTTGAGGTTTGAAGTTTGATGAAAAGGCCGCGGAAGGGGTGCCGGCCGGGAAGAGCCGTTGGTCGTAGTTCGTTCGTCGAAGCCAGTTCGACGAACCGACTATTTTTATACAAAACTTAGCGATTAAGCGCCGCGACGACTGGCGTTTTACGTCAGGCATCGTCGGCGGGTCCGTCAGATGCAAGGAGGATGGAAGGAGGCGTAGCGGGGCTACGCTGACTGACGACGACGTGGCAGATGATGGGCACGCTGACGAGGCATAGTAAAAAAGCCAGACGCCGCGGTGCGTAGAAAGGGTGGTTATTGTGAGTCAGATTCAGGAACTGGCAAAGAAATATCAGGATACGGTCGTATCATTGCGGCGGGAGTTCCACCGCCATCCGGAACTGAGTTTCCAGGAAGTGGAAACGACGAAACGGATTGCTGCCGAATTGGACAAACTGGGGATTCCCTATGAAATCAACCCGGAAAAGAATACGGGCCTCGTCGCCTGCCTCAAAGGCGGAAAACCTGGCAAGGCCGTAGCACTCCGCGCCGATATCGACGGGCTGCCGGTCAAAGAACTGACAGGCCTTCCCTTTGCTTCGGAAAACGAAGGTAAAATGCATGCCTGTGGTCATGACAACCACATCGCCATGCTCCTTGGGGCGGCGTACATCCTCCACGAAGTACAGGACCAGATCTGCGGCACGGTCTATTTCGTTTTCCAGCCGGCAGAAGAACTCTGCGCCGGTGCGGAATACATGCTGCGCTTCGGCGACTGGTATGATAAAGTCGGCTCCATGTACGCGGCCCATGTCTGGTTCGACATGCCTGCCGGCAAGGTCAATATCCAGGCCGGCCCCCGCTTTGCCGCCGGCACCCATTTCTACATCGACGTTCACGGCACGGGCTGCCACGGATCGCTGCCTCATCAGGGCATCGATGCCTCGGTCGTAGCGGCGTCCATCCTGCTCAATATCCAGACCATCGTATCCCGCCGGGTCAGCCCCCTCGATTCGGTTGCCCTGACCATAGGCACCGTCCGGAGTGGCACGGCCTTTAATATCGTCTCCGGCGAAGCCCATATGGAAGGGACATGCCGTTATTTCCTGCCGGAAACGGGCAAACTGCTGGAAACGATGCTGAGCGATATGGTCCACGATACGGCTCATCAATACGGTGCTACCGCCGATTTCCACATGGATCTCATCGCCCCGCCGACTATCAATGACGCAGCCTGTGCCGGACTGGGAGCCAAAGCGGCGGCCAAAGTCGTAGGCGAAGACAACGTCGTCCCCATGGAACACACCATGGCCTGCGAAGATTTTGCTTTCTATACGGAAAAGAAGCCCTGCTGCTACGGCATCGTCGGCATCCGCAATCCCGAAAAAAATGCCATGTATCCCCAGCACAGCAACCGCTATACCGTCGATGAGGACGTGTTGGGAAACGGCGCCGCTATCTTTGCCCAGTATGCCCTCGACTGGCTGGAAGCCAATAAATAATAGAATTACATTCCATCCATCATCTCCTTGTAAATCCGGGGGATGATGGATTTTTTATTTCCTGCCATAGAAGACAGAATATGACAGAAAATAAGAGACTTCACTCAGATACGGGCAGAAGAAATAAAATTAGAATAAAGTTCTAAAATTGTATTGACAGAGCCTGGTGCCTATGGTAAACTTACACCATCAACTGAACAACAGGCAATGAAGAGAAGAGTACAGAAGCAGGAATGGCCCAGAGAGTCTCCACATGGTGG
>NZ_ONTA01000232.1:0-3846 GCF_900320625.1 Megasphaera sp. DJF_B143 | reverse complement strand
TTTGATACTGGCTGTCTGACTTATCACGTAAATGCCAAAACAGGCTGTTCCACTAAGCACGGTTACTTAATGGAACAGCCTGTTTTTCATATACAGCACTGCTAACAGTCAACCGCTGACTGCTAAATGCTAGCCACTACTTTTCTTCCCGTTCCAGGGCGTCTTTCAGCGTATGCCATGCCAGGACGGCGCACTTGACACGGGCCGGCATGTTGGAAATGTTCTTGAGGGCAATAGCATCTTCCAGTTCTTCCAGCTTGTCATCGTCAGTCACTTCCCGCTTGATCATTTCCAGGAAGAGGTTGACCAGGCGCAGCGCTTCTTCGACGGTCTTGCCCTTGATGAGGTCGATCATGATATCAGCCGAAGCCTGGCTGATGGCACAGCCATGGCCTGTATAGGCGGCATCTTTGATGACCCCGTCCTGAATATCAGCCTGCAGGGTAATATCGTCGCCACAGCTCGGGTTATGGCCGTGTTCGCTGAGGTTGGCACCATCGAGGGGATGCTTGTTTTCCTGACACTGGTTGTGTTCCAGGATGATGTCGGAATACAATTCATTCATATTTTCCATGACTTTTTATCTCCTTAATCGTTGAAGCCCATCTGCTTGCGGACGAGAGGCAGTTTTTCAAGGAAGTAATCCACTTCTTCGAGGGTATTGTAGATATAGAAGCTGGCGCGGTTGGACGCTTCTACGCCGAGATGAGCACCGAGCGGCTGGGCACAATGGTGGCCCGAACGGATGGCAATGCCGAAGCTGTCGAGGATGGTAGCCGCATCATGAGGATGGACACCGTCGATGGTAAAGGTAATGACGCCCGTCTTTTCTTCCGGATCGGTGCTGCCGATAATGTGGATATGGGGAATCTTCTTCATCCCTTCCAGGCAGTGTTTCGTCAGTTCGTATTCATGGGATTCGATATTGTCCATGCCGATGTCTTCCAGATAATCGATAGCGGCGTGGAGGGCGACGGCACCTTCTACGTTCTGGGAGCCGGCTTCGAATTTAAAGGGCAGTTCATTGAACGTCGTGGACTGTTCCTGAACGTATTCGATCATATCGCCGCCCAGGAGGAACGGTTCCATTCCTTCCAGGATGGCTTTCTTGCCATAGAGTACGCCCGTGCTGGCCGAGCCGCACATCTTGTGGCCGGAGAATACGAAGAAATCACAATCCAGGTCCTGTACGTCCGTCTTCATATGAGGCGTGGACTGGGCGCCATCGACGATGGCAATGGCTCCTACGGCATGAGCTCTGGCAACGATGTCCTTTACAGGCCGTTTCATGCCAAAGACATTGCTGACGGCGGCAAAGGAAACGATTTTCGTCTTGTCATCAATCTTAGCCAGGTCTTCTTCCGTAAAATGGCCTTCCTTGTCGAGATACATATAGACCAGTTCAGCTCCGGTCTTCTGGCAGACGCGCTGCCAGGTAACCAGATTGGAATGATGTTCCGAAATAGGAATGACGATTTTATCGCCTTTTTTCAGTTTCGGTTCGGCGTAGCTGCGGGCAATGAGGTTCAGGGCTTCCGTCGTATTGCGCACGAAGACGACTTCTTCACTCGATGCGGCATTGATGAAGCGCCGTACGGCTTCGCGGGCTTCATCATAGACTTCACCGGCTTCGATGCTCAGGATATGGGCACCGCGATGGGGATTGCCATTGTGATGTTCCAGGAGATCCACGATGGCATGAATGACCTGATAGGGCTTCTGCGTCGTTGCCGCATTGTCAAAATAAACAATCTGATGACCATTGTGGACTTTAGTCAAGATGGGGAAATCTTTGCGTACATTTAGCATGGCAATCACCTTTCTTATAGCAGAACTGCATCTTTTCCCGTACAGCCTGCAGAACTTTATTTTCTAAATCAGTATCACCCAGTTTATCGATGACCGGGCGGATATTGGATTCGACGATGATCAGCTGGGCTCCTGCTTCATTGAAGCCGCGGCTCATGAGGTAGAACAGCTTGTCCTTATCGATCTGGCCGGCACTGGATGCATGGTTGCCGACGACGTCGTCTTCCTTGCAAAGCAGCAAGGGAACCGAAATGGAATGGACGTTGGGGCTCAAAAGGATGCATGTATCCGATTCGGACCCGACGGCCTTTTTGCCACCGCGGAGGAAATCAATGGTGCCGCGGAAGTATTTCTTCGACGTATCGAGAAGGGCACCTGTCGTCACGATGTCCGTATTGGTCTTGACGCCTTTTGTCGGTACCCAGTAGGAAAAATCGACAATCTGGTCATCATTTCCCAGATACATGGCCTGACTGTTGAAATTGCTTTCATCGTGCATCAGGTCTGTCTTATAGTAGACGATAGCCGCCTTGGCGCCGATTTCCGCACTGACATAATCGATTGTGCTTTCCTTACCGGCATCGGCATAGCGGTGTTCCACGTGGCGGACGTGATGGCCGTGGAGCTGTACTTTGCTGATTTTAACGTGAGCCTGTTCGCCTGTCTTGACATAGGTCAGGAAATTAACATATCCACCGGCAGCATCGCCGTCAAAAATCAGATATACGGTGAGGTCGCTGTGATCTCCGGCCTGAATGGTGAGCTGGCCCGTAATCTGCGGGACGGCAGCACTGACCGTATAGTCAAGCCATACGGCACCTTTCTGGCCTGCACCGACCGTTACGGCACAGCCCGTATTGCTTTCATCGAGGGCCTTGTTCAGGTCTTTTTCATTGGATCCCTGGAAGTCCCCCAAATCCGGTACCTGCCGGCCCGTATAAAAGGATACGGCAGCATCGCCGGTATGACGTTCAGCCGGTGTATAGGAGGGCACGGATTTCTGTGCCAGTGGTTCTAAATCGAGGTGATTGACTTTCATCCAGCGGAAGGTAGGACGCGGAAGCTGATTATATTGTACGACTACTTTATCTTTTGCCATTCTTCTCCTCCTCCCTTATTTCAACGAACCTTTGAGTTCGAGGTTGATCAGGTTATTCATTTCAACGGCATATTCTAATGGCAGTGCCTTGGAAACCGGTTCTACGAATCCCCGTACGAGCATGGCCCGGGCTTCATCTTCGCTGAGGCCGCGGCTCATGAGATAGAAAATCGCTTCGTCGGAAATACGGCCGATAGAGGCTTCATGGCCCAGGTCGATGTTGTCGTTCTTGACGACGATAGCCGGGATCGTATCAGACTGGGACTGTTCATCCAGCATGAGCGATTCACAGCTGACGTTGGCCTTGGCTCCTTCTGCCTTGGGATTGATGACGACGCTGCCTCGGTAAATGCAGACACCGCCGCTCTTGCTGATGGATTTGGAATTGATGTTGCTCGACGTATGAGGCGCATTGTGGACGACCTTGGAACCCGTATCGAGATATTGTCCCTTACCGGCAAAGGTTACGCCCGTGAATTCGCAGTGTGCCCCTTCTCCCTGGAGGATACTCATAGGATAGAGACAGGACGTATGGGATCCAAAGGAACCGGTGACCCAGTTGATGGTCCCGTTCTTGCCGACAATGGCCCGTTTCGTATTGAGGTTGTACATATTTTTGGACCAGTTTTCGATTGTCGAATAGGTCAGCGTAGCATCGTCACCTATGAAGAGTTCGACGCAGCCGGCATGGAGGTTGGCCACGTTGTATTTCGGTGCCGAACAGCCTTCAATGAAGTGGACTTTGGCACCTTTTTCGACGATGATCATGGTGTGTTCGAACTGGCCTGCTCCCGGTGCATTGAGACGGAAATAGCTCTGCAGGGGAATGGACACATCGACACCGGCCGGTACGTAGACGAAGGAGCCACCAGACCAGACGGCGCCGTGGAGGGCAGCGAATTTATGATCCGTCGGCGGCACGAGTTTCATGAAATGGG
>NZ_ONTA01000233.1:0-3304 GCF_900320625.1 Megasphaera sp. DJF_B143 | reverse complement strand
TTTTTCTGTTTCTTTACGCCCCTATCGGTGTACTCATCGCCCAATCGTTCAATGCCAGCCGCTACCGGGGGCACTGGACAGGCTTTACCCTCCAGTGGTACGGCGAACTGTTTCAGAATGAAGGCATCCTGGAAGCTCTGCAGAATACCATTACCATTGGCTTGTCATCCGCGGCCGTGGCGACGCTTCTCGGACTGGTGACCTGTCTGGCTCTGCGCGGTATGGGGCGGCGCCGCCGGTCCGTTTTGATGGGCGTTGCCAATATTCCCCTCCTCAACGCCGATATCGTGACGGGGATTTCCCTCATGCTGCTGTTCCTGGGCCTGGGACTGCGCCTCGGCTACGGTACCATCCTCATGGCTCACATCGTATTCAATCTGCCCTACGTCATCCTCTGTCTCATGCCGCAGATGCTGTCTCTGGACCGCAACTGCTATGATGCGGCACGCGATCTGGGGGCAACACCGCTGATGGCATTCCGCCGCGTAGTCCTGCCGGAACTGCGGCCCAGCCTGTTGGCCGGGTTTATGCTGGCCTTCACCATGTCGGCCGACGATTTCATCATTACTCACTTTACCAAAGGCGCCGGCATCGACACGCTGCCTACAGAAATCTATGCCGAACTGAAACTGGGGATCCATCCGGAAATGTATGCCCTGTCCACACTGGTATTTGTCTTTGTCCTGGTCTTTGCGTTTCTCCTGTTCTGGAACCGGAAACGCATGCAGATAGGCCAGTCAGCACGATAAGGGGGCGGTTACATGAAAAAAATATATATCGTCTCTATTTGTCTGGCTCTCTTGATGAGTATCCTGGCGTTTTCGGGTTGCGGATTTCAGGACGAAGAAGCCGAAGGCGATAGTGTAGTTTATGTGTATAACTGGGGTGACTATATCGACCCCGATACACTGGAACAGTTTGAAGAAGAAACGGGGATACACGTCGTCATGGATGAATTCGATACCAATGAAAGTATGTATCCCCTGGTAGCAGCCGGTGCGGTACGGTACGATGTCATCTGTCCGTCGGACTACATGATACAGAAGATGATCAAACACGATCTCCTGCAGCCTCTCGATTTCTCCCGTCTTCCCAATGCCCGCCAGTACGTGGGACAGGTGTTTTATAAGCAGTCGGAGACGTTCGATCCGGGAAACATCTATTCCGTGCCGTACTGCTGGGGAACGGTTGGAATCCTGTACAACCGCACCATGGTCGATGATCCTGTAGACAGCTGGGATATTCTCTGGAATGAAAAGTATAAGAATGAAATCCTCATGCAGGATTCGCCCCGCGATGCTTATATGGTAGCCCTGAAGCGGCTGGGGTATTCTCTGAATACGACAAACCCGGATGAAATGCGTCAGGCCCGGGATATGCTCATTGCTCAGAAGCCGCTCGTCCAGGCGTATGGCATCGATGATGTCAAAGATAAACTCGTCTCCGGGGAAGCCGCCATGGGTGTCATCTTTTCCGGAGAAGCCCTGCGTATGATGCTGGAAAATGAAGACCTGGCCTACGTCGTGCCCAAAGAAGGGACCAATCTCTGGATTGATTCGTGGGTAATCCCTAAAAATGCGGCCCATGTAGAAAATGCCCATGCCTTCATCGACTTCATGAGCCGGCCCGATATTGCCCTTAAAAATTTTGAATACCTGACATATTCGACACCGAATACAGCCGTTCCGGAAATGGAAGAGGATGAAGACTATAAGGATAATCCCGTCGTATTCCCGCCGCCGGAAGTTTATGAAGGACAGGAAACGTATCAGGATCTCGGTGAAGACGGCGACAAGATGTACAATGAAGGATGGATACAGGTAAAAGTGTATTAAACCTGTAACATAAAGGATGGTATAATATAATCAAAGTAAAGGAGGGCGATGTAGATGAAACAACACTTGAAAGTTATGGCTGCCCTGGCCTGTCTTATGGGGCTGGGGAGTACAGCTGTCATGGCGGCCAGCTGGACGGATACGCTGCAGCAGCTGGCAAAGAGCGTGCCGGCAGTCAGTCAGGTTTTAAAGGAAACAGGAATTTCGTCTACTGTACCGGTACCGGGCACTGCTGCGACGACAGGAACGACGACAACTCAGAGCGGGACAGAACCGGCTGGAACGGAAAAACCGGCTGTACAGGCATCTCATCTGGAAGTCGTGCTGCTCATCGATAAGAGCGGGTCCATGAAAGGCCTGGAAGAAGATACGGTAAAAGGCTACAATTCCATGCTGGCCAAAGAACGGCAGTTGTCGGTGCCGACAAATGTGACGACCATCCTGTTCAGCAGTGATCACGAAATCCTGGCGGACCGTAAGCCGATTTCTGAGGTGCCCGATATGACCCTTGATTCGTATAAGGTCCGTGGCGCGACGGCATTGTACGATACTATTGGCGATGCCATCGAAAAAACAGAAGCGGTCAAAGGCATCGATGATACGGGCAGCAAAGTCCTGTTTGTCATCATCACGGACGGACTGGAAAACTACAGTCAGACCTATGACCAGGAAAAAGTCAGGAAACTGATTGATGCCCAGGAAGAAAAAGGCTGGGAATTTGTCTTTATCGGTGCCAATATGGATGCTGAAAAGGAAGCGGATACGATCGGCATCAAGAAAGAAAATGCCGCGACCTATGAAAATAGTGAAAAAGGCGTTCAGGCCAACTATCAGGCCGTATCCCAGATGGTACACAGCCTGGCTGCGACATCGAGCCTGGTCGGATCCCCCTGGAAAAATTCTATCGTACCGGGAAAATAGATGGATGCAGAAAAGAGAGTGCCCCGTGACCGTATCATGGTTCATGGGGCAGATTTTTTACTCTCCATCTGACTTTTTGACTTTAACCTTTTGACATTTACATTGGGAGGCGTATAATAATAGGTGAAAAGAAAAGTGCTATTTCGGTTTCCAAAAAGAGGAGATGGAATGCCATGAAAAGATTGACACACGAAGTACAAAAGAAAACGGTAGGATTGATTGTAGACCGCATTATGTCAGAAAAAAATCCGGAAGACCGGAGAAAGTCATTGAAACACTTGTCCTTTATTATGGAACATCTTTTTGGCGACTTATTTGAAAAAGAATCCTTTGAAGAAGCCCGCCGTCTGATTGATGAAGATGGCAAATGGTTCCATTTTTTGGACCATGCGTTGAACACGCTCAACCCGAATATCGTCAAAACGGCTGTCATGGATCTGGGATTTGAAGCCGGTTTTTATGGGCTCCGTGCCCGTAATGCCGCAAAAGCGAAATATCACTGTAATATCCCCTGGGCTATTCTTTTTGATCCGACCAGTGCCTGCAAT
>NZ_ONTA01000235.1:0-3792 GCF_900320625.1 Megasphaera sp. DJF_B143 | reverse complement strand
GAGCCGTGTTTACGACAACTTCTCAAGATTTAAAGAAGTGCTTTTTTTATGTCTCGAAAAGATATAACCCGTACTGCAGACGAAAATCGTCAATACCGCTGGAACGGCAAATTCTGTCCAGCTGCCGGCAATCCTCATAATCAGTCTCCCCACTACAGCGTCATGCATGATCATGGAACCGGCCGTCCAGCCCAGAAGGCCTGCACCGCCATAGAGTACGACTGGGAAGCGGTCCATAATCCTGCCAATAACTGTGCTGCCCCCGACGATAATCGGGATACTGATGAGAAACCCGCAGGCGACGAGGATAAAGCTTCCATGAGATGCCCCGGCAATAGCCAGTACATTATCGACACCCATAGCCGCGTCGGCAATGATAATAGTCCGGATGGCACCCATCAGCGTGTCCGAAGCGTTAATTTTCTCATCATGCTCTGCCGGCAACAGTAACTTGATAGCAATAGGCAGCAAAATCAGCCCGCCCAGGACCTGCAGATAAGGAATCGACAGGAGCCATACGGCAATCAGTGTCATAACGAGGCGGATGATGACAGCCCCACCAGTGCCGATGAGTATGGCTTTTTTTCGCAAATCCGACGGCAGTTTATTGGCCGCCATGGCGATGACGACGGCATTATCACCGCCGAGCAGAATATCCAGCATAATAATGGATGCGAGGGCTGTTATAAAATCCCAGGAAACCAAGGTCCATTCCATGATGCATTCTCCTTTACATGAACATACGATAAAAAAATGAGACTTTCCCATGCCGTCTGACGGACAGTATGGAAAAGTCTCACCTATTGTAAAATGGTTACAACGCAGGCACCAGCCCAATGGGCATGCATGTTGACGCCAGCTAAAAGGTTACTCCCTTTTACTACTATATGTGGTTGTGCAATTAGTATACCAAATACACCGGCCTTGTGTCAATAGAATTTAGAATGCCGGGAACCATCATCGCAATAACTAAAATCTAAATTTAATTTTATATTACCAGCCTTTTTTACCGGCCAGAACGGCATCGGGAATGTCTCCTTTTTCAAAATCCGTCATTGCCTGATCCAAAATAGCAAATCCTTTTCTCAAATGGTCGTCCGATATATTCAGTGGCGGCTGCACCCGCAGGACGTTGGCACCTACATTGATGATCAGCAAATGATTTTCGTATGCCCGGTATAAAATTTTATAGGTGCCCTCCGGATCGGCTCTGTATTCACCGGTATCTGTTTTTTTTACGATACCAATACCCATAGACATACCGATTCCCCGTACGAAGCCTACTACGTCAGGATGCTTCCGCTGCAACTGTCCGGCTTCTTCCCAAAGGAGCTTAATGGTCCGGGCAAGTTGTTCTTGAAAAGCTCTTCTCTGCAAGATAGTAAAGAGTGCATTTCCTGCCGCACAGGATACCTGGTTGCCTCCCAATGTAAACAGATGTGCCGGAGCCGGAAGAGAATCCATAATATCAGCCCGTGCCATAAAAGCTCCCAGAGGGAAACCACCGCCGATGGATTTTCCCATGATAATACCATCAGGGATGACACCATAATGTTCGATAGCAAAAAACTTCCCTGTCCGGTAAAATCCCTGCTGTACTTCTTCAGAAATAAATAAGATATGGTATTTTTGACATAAATCATATAGTTTCCGAATGAATATCGGATGAGCCGGCAATATACCACCATCTCCTTGTATCGGCTCGATGACAACAGCTGCCACTTCTTCCGGTGATAGATACATAGAAAAGGCATTTTCTATAGCTTGCAGACAGTCCCGCTCTACCTGTTCATCCGGAAGATTGATGCCAAAATAAGGAAAATGATAAATTTCCGGAAGGAATGGCCCCATCTTTTCCCGCATTCTCGGTGTACAGGCAGTCATACTGCACGAACCGTAAGTATTTCCATGATACGAGTTCAAAAAGGTAATAATTTTTTTTCGTCCCGTATAGGCCCTGGCAAATTTTACAGCGCAATCGTTGGCATCGGACCCACAGTTTCCAAAGGCAATCTTAGCCTTCACCCCTCCCGGGTAGACGGAAACCAGATTTTCCGCGTAGGTAATCGTCGCTTCATTGTATGTATATGCCGGAGTATACTGCGTGCATTTCTGAAATTGCTCTTGTACGGCAGACATGATTTCCGGATGGCAGCTTCCCAGATTCAGCGATGATGCACTCGTAAGGAAGTCAATAAAACGGTTGCCATCTTTATCGGTCACAATATCCCCTTGTGCAGATTCTACTACAAGAGGAAAATACGAAAGATGCTGGCAAGTTGCAACAACTTCTGCATCCCGGTTTACCCATTCCTGACACGCCATTTGTTTCATACTCTTTCAGCTCCTTCTCCTCCAAAATCCGGTACGTTAATTCTCGTTATACATTTCCGCTTCAATTTCAGCATCAGGATCATGACTGTTAATTTTATACAATCCTATGGTGAGCATGGGCAAGGCAAAGAAGAGGAAGAACCCCCAGCATATAATGCCATAGCCCTGAGCAATAAGCGGAATCAGCCCAAAGGTAGACACAACGACTCCCAGAGCAGTAAGACCCACCGCAATAGCAGGGCGTACCCAGCGGGGTACATAGCCTTTCGCCCGTTTATATGCAATTTCCACACGGTCATCTACAGCTTTAATAAAACCTGTGCCGGTCGCGATGAGTGTACCCAGGAGCACACTTTCAAAGAGGATATAGAGCCATAGCATGTTCAATTCTTCAAAGACGACAGCGACAGGTATTTCTGCCTGGATAGCTGCCGTAAAATTACAGCCCATCACCAGGAGAAGCAATACCGCCGGAATAATGCCAAAGATTCCGGAAATAATCCCACACAGGACCGCTTCTTTGCGGGTTTTTAAATCCCGCACCGTGTATAATACCACGGCGACAACGACAAGATTATAGAAGGAATACCGCAGGCCGTTGAACCACCAGTCGCCCCCGATTTCTGCCCGGGCGAATTCATTAGCAATAGCTCCTCCGAATTTATAGAAAACGACAGCCATAAAGAGGATGTATACGGCATACAGGATATATCCCCACACGGTAAGCGCCTTTTCAATCGTTGCCGTTCCTTTCAAGACCAAAATCACCATACCGGCCGAAAGAATGCCGATGCCAAACCATTTGGAAAGCCCGGTAAGACTGTTGAGCATACTGCCGGCACTGGCACAGACGACGCCCATAATGATAACCATCATGGCCCAGTAACATACTTCATACAGGATAGCCCCCCGGCCGAGAAGTCGTTTCATGAGAGACCCATAATCATAGGTCTTGAAGATACGAACGAATTCAAAAGTAATCACACACATCAGCGTCCAGACAACCATCGTGATCATCTGTGCCAAAAAACCGCCCAATAGTCCCTGCGTCCCAAAAAATTGCGCAATCTCAGCACCTGTACCATATCCGCCGCCAATGACTACTTGTTGAAAAACAAAACCGGGAATAACATATTTCGTCCAACTCGTCTTCGCCTTTTCCATATCGTCACGTCCTTTCTCTAATACATTTTGTCATGAAAAGTGCAAAAGATATCCTGCCGACAGCGCTATCGTGTACAATCATCGCCTCGTTTTAAATCATATTGATATATACTATGTGAAATGATGAAAAGCCATACTCCGGAATATACGGCATAGCTATCTTTTTATCAAATTACCTGTTCGGTATT
Organism: Megasphaera sp. DJF_B143; assembly: GCF_900320625.1. NCBI lineage: Bacteria > Bacillati > Bacillota > Negativicutes > Veillonellales > Veillonellaceae > Megasphaera > Megasphaera sp. DJF_B143. The sequence goes on along the minus strand of NZ_ONTA01000235.1, from coordinate 106 downwards.
TACGCTCTCCACAACTTAGTTTACAATACATATATAAGGACAGTTTCGTATACCAGTAAACATGTTTTATATTTTATTGTTTTCTTATTTTTATTCTTTATATTAT
>NZ_ONTA01000312.1:0-3302 GCF_900320625.1 Megasphaera sp. DJF_B143 | reverse complement strand
GAATCGCCAGTGTGGATGCCGACCGGATCAATATTTTCCATATTGCAGACGATGATGCAGTTATCTGCTTTATCGCGCATAACTTCGTATTCGATTTCTTTCCACCCGGCTACGGACCGTTCGACGAGAATCTGGTTGATAGGGCTGAGTTTAATCCCCCGCGTCGCTATCATAAACAACTCATCATCATTGTAGGCAATACCGCCGCCAGTTCCTCCCAGTGTGAAAGCAGGCCGTACAATGATCGGATAGCCGATTTTTTCAGCAAACGCCATAGCCGACGGAACGTCTTCAAAAATATCACTTTCCGGTACGGGCTGGTTGATATCTTTCATGGCCTTTTTGAAGAGTTCGCGGTCTTCCGCTTCTTCAATAGCCGAAAGGCGCGTGCCCAGGAGCTGCACATGGTATTTTTCCAGTACGCCGGCATTAGCCAGTTCGACTGCCATATTCAGTCCGACCTGGCCGCCTAAAGTCGCCAGAAGTCCATCAGGACGTTCCTTTTCGATGACTTCTGTCACATAATCCAGGGAAATAGGTTCTACATAGACCCGGTCGGCAATGTCTTCATCGGTCATAATCGTCGCCGGGTTGCTATTGATCAGGACGACTTCCAGTCCTTCTTCTTTCAGGGCCCGGCAGGCCTGGGTACCGGCATAGTCAAATTCAGCAGCCTGACCGATAATAATCGGGCCAGAGCCGATAACGAGTACTTTCTTCAATCCTTCGATCATTTATTTCCCCTCCATCAGTTTGACAAATTGTTCAAAAAGATACAGATTGTCTGTCGGTCCCGGTGATGCTTCCGGATGATACTGAACGCAGAAGAAATTATATTTAGGATAGGCAAATCCTTCGAGCGTCTTATCGTGGAGATTGATATGCGTTACGATAGCATCGTCTGGCAATGTGTTTTCATCGATGACATACCCGTGATTCTGGGACGTAATGTAGACCCGGCCGGTACGGACATCCTTGACGGGATGATTAGCACCGCGGTGACCGAACGTCAGCTTGCGGCTTTTAGCTCCGACGGAAAGACCCAGAAGCTGATGTCCCAGGCAGATGCCGAACATCGGCTTTTTGCCTATCAGTTTTTTGACTTCTTCAATAATTTCCGGCAGGTCCTGCGGGTCGCCCGGACCATTGGAAAGGAAAATACCATCAGGCTGGACGGCCAGCACGTCTTCGGCTTTCGTATATGCCGGGAAAACCGTAAGCCGGCAGTCATTGCGGATCAGGTCTTTCAGGATATTCGCTTTGGCACCAAAATCCATGACAGCGACGTGATAACGGCCCTGTCCCACCTGCCGCACACTGCCTGGCGTCACTTTCCTTACCAGCATCTTTTCCAGAGGCTGTGCCATGAGGTCTTTAATATCTTCTTCTGCCATCGTTTCCGGTACGATGACGCCTTTCATGACCCCCTGGCTGCGGATAGCCCGTGTGATGGCACGCGTATCGACGCCATACAAGCAGGGAATGTGATGCGTCATGATAAATGTAGAAAGATTACCTTCATTCTGCCAGTTGCTGGGCATATCGCACAATTCACTGACAATGAATCCTGCCGCATAGGGACGATCTGCCTGTTCGATTTCATGGAATAGACCATAATTGCCGATAAGCGGATATGTCATGGTAATAATCTGGCCAGCATAGGAAGGATCCGTAAAGGTTTCCTGATAACCGGTCATGCCCGTATTGAAAACGACTTCCCCTACGGCCGGCGTATCCATCAGCATCTGTCCATAAAATTTCTGTCCATTTGCTAAAATGAGGCATCCTTTCATTTTAAGACCACCCCGTCCTTCATAACGAATTCACCATCTACAACAGTAGCCACGGCTTTACCTGTAAAAATCATTTCATCAAAAGGTGACGATTTGCCTTTAGAATAGAACAAAGAGGCATCGACCGTCCATTCTTTGTCAAGGTCAATAATAGTAAGGTCTGCGTCTTTTCCTTCAACAATGACGCCCGCATCGAGGCCCAGCAATCCGGCCGGTGCGGTAGACATGGCGCGGACAATCGTCATGAGATCAACCGTTCCTGTATGATACAAATGAGTCAGGACAGCACCTACACTCGTTTCCAGTCCGACAAAACCACTCGGGGCTAGGCTGAATTCCTGATCTTTTTCGTCCCACGTATGCGGGGCATGGTCGGTCACGATGGCATCAATCGTGCCATCTTTCAATCCTTCTACGACAGCAGCCCGGTGTTCTTCCGAACGCAGTGGCGGATTGACTTTGAACCGCGGATCATACGTACGCAGTGCTTCATCGGTCAGAATCATATGCTGTGGTGTCGCTTCGGCTGTAATCTTAAGTCCCTTAGCTTTGGCACGGCGTACCATGTCGACGGCATGTTTTGTACTGATATGAGCAATATGGACAGGCGTATCTGTAATTTCCGAAAGAATGATGTCACGGGCAACGGCGATGTCTTCTGCCGCAGCCGGTCTGCCTTTAAGTCCCAGTTCTGCCGAAACGATGCCTTCATGCATCTGGCCGCCGGATACGAGAGATGTTTCTTCACAATGATCGATGACGATTTTGTGGAACATGCTGGCATATTCCATAGCCTTCCGCATGAAATCACTATCTTCCACGAAACGGCCATCATCAGAAAAAGCAACGACACCGGCTTTTGCCATCCCGCCCATAGCAGATAATTCTTTACCTTCCAGTCCTTTGGAAATGGCACCAATGACTTCAACTTTGACGACGCCTTCATGTTCGGCCTTATATTTCATTCCTTCTACCAGAATCGCTTTATCGATGACCGGGTTGGTATTAGGCATGGTAGCGACGCGGGTAATGCCACCGGCGGCTGCAGCCTGGGTACCTGTTACAACCGTTTCCTTGGCACTCTGGCCCGGCTGGCGCAAATGGACATGCATATCGATAAATCCTGGAGCTACGACGAGACCGGATGCATCGTATACTTCCGCCCCATCGGCAGGAAGATTTTTACCTATAGTTTTGATTTTACCATTTTCAATGAGAATATCGCATACTTCATCCTGATTTACGGCCGGATTAACCACTCTGCCGCCTTTAACGAGTAATGTCAACGTCATCGCCTCCCATGATAGTCAGATATAAGACAGCCATACGGACTGAAACACCATTTTTTACCTGTTCCTGAATGGAGGATTGTGTCCAGTAGCATGTATCTGTATCAATTTCAATGCCGCGGTTCATTGGACCGGGATGCATAATAAGTACATCTTTTTTTGCGTTCTTCAGCCGTTTCTGGTTGACTCCGAAAAATGTATTATATTCGCCAGGTCCCGG
>NZ_ONTA01000236.1:0-4017 GCF_900320625.1 Megasphaera sp. DJF_B143 | reverse complement strand
CGATGATCCGCCTGGAAATCCCGCAGCTGACGGAAGAACGGCGTAAAGAGTTTGGCAAAAAGGTAAGCAAACACGCCGAAGAAGCTAAAGTCGCTATCCGCAATCTGCGCCGGGACTGCAATGATCTGTTCAAAAAAGCAGAAAAGAAAAAAGAAATAACGGAAGATGAAAGTAAGGAAGCTCAGACCAAAATCCAGAAAATGACAGATCAGAAAATCAAAGATATCGACGCTTTGAAAGATAAAAAGACTAAAGAAGTCATGGAAGTATGATGGATATACGGATTCTCATTGGCATGCCGTTATGGTATGCCAAATCTGTATTAGAGGGTAAAAATATCCCCTATGTCCTGGAGCAGACTGTCTCGCGGAGTCATTATTTCTCTTGTGACGACCAGGAAATCTATGTCATCCGGGCTGTAGAAAGAGACGGCGTCGTCCACCTGGTGTACAATTACAGCCTGAAAGCGAGTGACAGTGTGCAGCAGGCTCTTCACGATGGAGGATAGGATATGTTTGATACATTTTTTAAAAATAGTGGCCGCCAGGCTGGTGCAGGAGAGTCGTCTTCTCTGGAAGCTCAGCTGGACCGCCAGAATATTCCTCACCATGTGGCCATCATCATGGATGGCAATGGCCGCTGGGCAAAACGACAGGGAAAACCCCGCACGTACGGCCATCATGCCGGCGCCGATACGCTCAAGCGCAGCGTCATCGCCGCGGGGGAATTGGGAATCCAGGTACTGACGGTATATGCTTTTTCGACGGAAAACTGGAAGCGCCCGGAAACGGAAGTTTCGTATATTATGAAGCTCATGAACGAATATCTGAGCAAAAACCTCCTGGAACTGGACGAACACAACGTACGCCTTCATTTCCTTGGCGATATGAGCCGCCTCCATCCAATCCTCCAGGAGTCATTCCGCAAGGCCGAAGAAGAAATGAAAGATAATACGGGCCTTAAACTCAATGTAGCCGTCAACTACGGCGGGCGCATGGAACTGGCCCGGGCAGCGCGCCTTTTGGCAGAAGATGTCCAGAAAGGCCTTCTCAGCCCGGCCGATATTACGGAGGATACGCTGGCTGATTACCTGTATACGGCTCCGGAAAATGATGTGGATCTTTTGATCCGCCCCGGTTCGGACAAGCGGGTCAGCAATTTCCTGCTCTGGCAGATGGCCTATGCCGAATTCTGGTATACGGACCTGTGCTGGCCTGATTTTACGAAGGACACTCTCATAGAAGCCATCTTATACTTCCAGGGCCGGGAACGCCGGTTTGGCGGCTTGAAGTAAGGAAGGTAGACAGACAATGTTGGCTAAACGAATCATTACGGGTATCGTAGGCGGAGGCCTGACGATATTTATTATTTACGAAGGGAACTGGCTCTTCTTTATCATGATGACCCTGCTGGCTCTCCTGGGCTGGCGTGAATACGTGCGCATGCTCCACGCCGTCAAAGCTGATCTGACAGAATATGCCGGCTACGTATGGCTCGCCGCCGTATTTGGGGCCTGGTGGTTTGCCGGGATTAAACTGCTTTTTTTACTGTGCGTCGTCATGATGAGCTGGATTCTCCTGCGCACGGTGGTCTGCCACAAGAGGGTATCCCTTTCGGACAGTGCTTATTCGCTGTACGGACTGCTCTATATAGGAGGCGGATTCCTGGCTATGCTGGCTCTCCGGAACGGTATGCTGGCATCGTATCTGACCAGTACGTTCCAGAATGTCATGCTCGAACCGGCCCGCTTTTTCGTCTTTCTCCTCGTCTTTTCCACCTGGGCGAGCGATACCTTTGCCTTTGCGGCCGGAAAAGCCGTGGGAAAGAATAAGCTCTGCCCATCCATCAGTCCGGGAAAGACCCGGGAAGGCGCACTGGGCGGGTGTATCGGCACAATCGTCGTAGCACTGATTTTCTCTTTGATTTTTAAATTTTCACTTCTTCACGGCCTGGCTATCGGATTGATTGTTGCCATCATGGCTCCTCTGGGAGATCTGGTAGAATCGGTCCTCAAACGGACCTGCGGCATCAAAGATTCGGGGAATATCATCCCCGGTCATGGCGGCATCCTAGACCGTTTTGACAGTCTGCTCTTTGCCGCACCGGCTGTGTATGCATATCTTATGCTCGTAGCATAAGCGTCAGGACAGAGTTCCTGCCGTGAACGAAAGGTGAATGAAGTTTGGGTATTACAATCGCAGCAACGATTTTTGTCTTCAGCCTTATCGTGTTTGTCCACGAATTCGGCCATTTCATTACGGCGAAATTGTCGGGCATGCAGGTAGATGAATTTGCTATCGGCTTTGGTCCCAAAATCTATAGCTATCAATATGGATCTACGTTGTATTCATTACGGGCAATCCCCCTGGGCGGGTTCAACCGCATCCAGGGAATGACAGAACAGGAAGAATTGAATGAAAAATCCTTCCTGAATAAAAAAGTCCGTTACCGTCTCATCGTCATCGCTGCCGGGGCATTCATGAATTTCGTCCTGGCCGTCGTCATCATATGGGGCGTCATGTTTACCGTGGGTACGCACGACGTTTCGAAAGAACCGGTCGTTGGATCGATCGTGGAAAATTCGGCGGCAGCCCAGGGCGGCATGAAACCGGGCGACCGTATCGTCAGCATCAGCGGCGTGCCAATCGGAGAATGGAAGGATATTTCCCGTACTGTCAATGACCACAGCCGGGACGTCCTCACGGTCGTCGTCAACCGGGACGGGGAAGATGTGAATCTGACCATGGTCCCTACGTATGATACCCAGTCGAAGCGGGCACTCATCGGCGTCGTTCCCGTCGTTACGCGCAGGCAGCATGGCTTTTTTGAATCGTCGTACATGGCCATAGAACGGACAGGGCAGATCTGCTATACGATGACCATGGGGATGTATGGTATGATCCGCGGCACCGAAAAGGCTGACTTGGCAGGTCCTCTGGGAGTAGCCCAGCTGGCAGGACAGGTAGCCTCCGTCGGCTTTGTCAATCTGCTCATGTTTACGGCATTTCTCAGCATCAATCTGGGTATCCTCAATCTCCTTCCCATTCCGCTTCTGGATGGGGGATACATCATCATGCTGATCATCGAAGGCATTACGGGACGCCGGCTGCCCAAGCGGGCCCTGTATTATATCCAGATTGCCGGTATCATCATACTGGGATCGCTGTTTTTATTTGCCATGATACAGGACATCAGTCGTTTTAGTATTTAGAGGTAGTATATGATTACACGAAGAACATCGCGTCCGGTGACGCTGGGAACGGTGACGGTCGGCGGTACGGCGCCTGTTTCGGTGCAGACCATGTCTACGGTCAATCCGGCCGATACGGACCGGGCTATTGCCGACGTACAGCGTCTTTCCCGCCTGGGAGCAGAAATCATACGCTTTGCCGTACCGGACAAGGCGGCGGCCCTGGCCCTGAAAGACATCGTAGCGTCATCGCCCGTTCCCCTTGTGGCGGACATTCATTTCGATTATCGCCTGGCACTCCTGTCTGTAGAAAGCGGTGTACAGGCATTGCGGATCAACCCCGGTAATATCGGTGCCGATGAACACGTCGTCAAAGTCGTGGAAAAGGTGCGCCCCTCGGGCATTCCCATCCGCATCGGCATCAATAGCGGCTCTCTTCCGGAAGATATATTACAGGAGTATGGCGGTCATCCTACTGCCGATGGCATGGTGGAAGGGGCGCTGCGCCATATACGCATCCTGGAAAAGATGGATTACCGGAATATGGTGATTTCTCTCAAATCCTCCCAGGTGCCGCTCATGATCGAAGCTTATGAAAAGTTGGCAGAAAAGGTTCCCTATGCGTTTCACCTTGGCGTTACCGAAGCGGGGCTGGCCCGCGTCGGTACGATTAAATCGGCCATCGGCATCGGGACTCTTCTTTATAAAGGAATCGGAGATACGATACGCGTTTCTCTCACGGACGATCCGGCTGAAGAAATTAAGGTGGGCCAGGATATCCTGAGCGCCCTCGGCCTGCGCCAGTTCGGACCGGTCCTCATTTCCTG
>NZ_ONTA01000237.1:0-7436 GCF_900320625.1 Megasphaera sp. DJF_B143 | reverse complement strand
CTCCGTCAGTAATGCCATAGGCACCGTAAAACCCGTCCGTAGACGACAGGGCACCATTGACCCGGGCCCGCCCCTCGGGATGGGGATCGAGCATAAGCAGCTGATGGAGAAGCTGATCTGTATACTTGGAAGCGAAAATAGACGCGAAATTACGATACAGGTCCTGGAGGACCGTCTTGTCGCCTGCGGCAATTTCCGTCGCGGCTGAAAGGCCGCCGCAATCGGCGATGGCCTCATTCATGACGAGCTTGCCGTTTTCATACTGCCCCGGTGCCAGCTCATAGCGGCTGTAATAAGGGGCAAAGGCGGCAGCCCGTTTTTGGAAGGCGTCATAGTCGGCTTTCGTCCACCAATCACGGACATTCCCGTCTTTATCGGTATGACTGCCATTTGGGTCAAAAGCATGGGATATTTCATGGCCGATGACGACGCCAATACCTCCCAGATTCGCCCCCCGCGAAGCACGGTCATCGTAGAATGGGGGCTGGAGGATCCCTGCGGGGATGGTGATGCTGTTATTGTCAGAAATATACGCTGCATTGACATCCTGCGGATCGAAGGCGTACCACTTATCGGGGTTGAAATCCGTACCTATCAGTTTCTCTTCCTCCCGGGCGGCCCAGGCATTGCTGGCCAGGATATTGCTGAGCAGGTCACCTCCTTCAGATTCGGGGATGACGACGTGCATATCTTCAATGGTCGGTTTGTCATCGGCTGCCGGACCTCCGACGAAGACGCGCAGGGCATCGAGCTTTTCTATGGCCTGTGCTCTCGTACGGGGACTCATCCAGGTATTGGCTGCCAGACGGGAGCGATAGACCTTCCGCACTTCATCGATCATGGCCCGCACGTCCTGCACCATATGAGGGGTGCAGCGTTTTTTCAGGTAAATCTGTCCTAATTCGTAGGGCAGCATGTCCTGCAGCAGATAAGAAGCACGTTCCCGTTCCGTCCGGTTCTGTTTGATGCCATAGCGCTGGTTATAATAGGCTTTCGTTATGTCGCGCAGGGGGATGTCGGCAAAAGGCGCCAGCATGTCGTAAGTGCGGGCAATGAAATAATTCCGCATCAGTTCCAGGTTCTCTTCTGTATAGGCTGCATCAATCTGACAGAGATAATCCGGATTGGAAAGGAAAAAGACTTTTTCCCGGGAAAGGCCCCAGTCTTTCAGCAGGCGTTTCCCATCCAGGTGAGGCGTCATTTCCAGGAATTCCTTGCGCGTTACCATCTGGTTCATCACCATAATATCATTTTTTTCCTCGCTGGTCAGCATATGCGGTGCCAGGGACTTTTCATAGGCCAGGATAGCTTCTGCCATCGTATCGGCTTTGTCTTTGGCCGTCCCATCTTCTTGGAGCAGCCGGGATATATATTCCGTATGACGTTTCCATGCACCCGGCTGGGGCTCCTTTTCCAGGTCGTAGCGCGACAGGAAAGGATTATGGGGTTCAAAGCGGGCCACATAGCGCCGGCTGTCGGGCAGGCGTTGTTCGTCCATGCTCATGAGCACATTGATGCCATATTTCTGATGGAGTTCTCCTACTGCCTCCGTCAGTTCCTGTGGTGTCTTAGCTGCTTTGACAGGAGCCAATATATCCCGGATGTGCTGCCGGGCTGTGGCATTGCGCGTTTCCTGGTCGGTAATGCACTGGTACAGGTCGGCGATTTTCTGTTCCGGCGTACCCTTGGCATAGGTTTCCTGATGGCTGGCAATATCTTCTATTTCCTTAGTCAGGAATTCCTTATTTTCCAGATTCCGTTCGTGGAACCAGGACCACGAGGCTTCCGTCGGCTTGATCTGTTTTTCTCTCAGCGTCTTTTCATTGACCGCCTGATAAAAATCGTCTTTTTCACTGGCTGCCAGGACAACCGCCGGGGAAGAAAAGATTCCCAGTACGGCCGTCAGGGCCAGAGCGGCGCATAAGGCGGCTGTTTTCTTTGCTATCACGTCGCACGTCTCCTTTCGTCGTATGCCGGATTATTTCTTCAGTGCCGGGTCGGGTACACCATTGGCCGCAAAGGCAGCCGCCCGGTCACGGCAGGTCCCGCAGACGCCGCAGGGCATATCTCCCCCTTCATAGCAGCTCCAGGTCAGTTCGTAGGGAGCTCCGAGGCGCAGTCCTTCTTTGACGACGCCGGCCTTATTCCACGCAAGGAGCGGCGCTTCCAGATGGCAGGTGTGGCCGGACCCTTCATAAATTGCCGTATTCATGGCCTGTTCAAATTCCGGAGTGCAGTCCGGATAGGCCCGGCCGGCAGCATCGTCGGCATGGGCGCCGTAGTAGATGACTTCGGCATGGACACTGACCGCAACGGCGGCGGCAAAGGAAAGGAACAGGCCGTTGCGGAAGGGGACGTATGTTTCTACCGTACCTTCCCCGCCAGCTTGGGCCAGCTGTTCGGCATAGGACATATGGGCAATCTCCTTATCGTTATTGCGTTCCAGGAGCGGGCAGTCACTGTGCACGAAAGCCTGGGCCAGATTGATTTCTTCCTGCTGTACGCCATAATAGGCTGCCACTTTGCGGGCCGCCTGTAGTTCCTTTTCATGGCGCTGTCCATAATACGCCGTCAGGGCCAGTACATTTTCTTTTTTATATTTTTCTACGGCCATAGCCAGACACGTCGTCGAGTCTACGCCGCCACTGAGTAATACGACACATTTCATTTATATCATCCTCCTCTTCGGACTAACATATATATTATACTACATTATGGTACGCCGCTAAAACGGTATGAAAGGATTTTCTTACAGCCCCTGTCCCGTTCGTGTTATAATGAATACATCCTAACAAAGGAGCCGGTACGTATGATTAAAGCATTGATTCTCCTATATATAATCTGGGGCTACAACTGGGTCGTCATGAAAGTATCGACGGCCTATTTCCCGCCCGTCCTGTTCGTTGCCTGCCGGGCCCTGATGGCAGCCGCCGTGCTGCTTCTGGTCTGCGCGTTCCGCCACACGTTCTGGCCAGAGCGAAAATACTGGCCCTGGATATTTCTCACGGGAGTTTCCCAGATTGTCCTGAATAATGCGGCTATGCAGATTGGCATCGTCACTCTTTCGGCGGGGCTCGTGGCCGTACTCAATTACACCATGCCCGTATTCATGGCCATCCTGGCCCATTTCTTTCTGAATGAACGCCTGACGAAGCGCAAATGCTTTGGCATTTTCCTCTCCATGGCCGGGCTCTGCCTGCTCATGAATATCCATTTCGACAATCACATCGGCGCCATGCTCATCGTCCTCGGCGGTGCTCTGGGATGGGCTGTATCGGGCGTTATCCTCAAGCTGAAACTCGGCGGCTGCGATATGATAACCTGCACGGCCTGGCAGATGGCCCTGGGCGGCATAGTACTCGTCTTCTGGGCAACCGGGAGCGGTCAGACCACCGTCATCTGGAACCTGACCAGTGTATCGGCACTCTTATATAACGTACTTCTGGCCGGTGCCGCCGGATTCTTCCTCTGGAACTACATCCTGCAGCATATGGAAGCGTCCAAAGCCGGCACGGCCATCCTCGTCGTCCCGGCTATCGGTGTACTGAGCGGCATCCTCTTCCTGGGAGAAATGCTCACCTGGAACATCGCCCTGGGCATGATTCTCATCCTCGCCGGCGTCGTCATCATCGTCAGGAAGCACAGCAGCCACATCCTGCACCGATAGGGCCTGTTGTCATAAGCCGGTGTCGTAAAAGCGGCAGTCAGCCGGCATCCACGGTACGAAAAAGGCGCTGCATGCTAGCGGAAATGCTTCATGCAGCGCCTTTTCTTTATACGTCAGGCTGTGCCTGTGGCTTATTTATTTTTCTTGGCCAGTGCTTCTTTACCGGCTTTCAGTGTTTCAATGATCTTATCGACATCGTAGACAGTACCTTTCCATGTGCCGCCGCTGACATCCTGCAGGGCTGCCCAGAGACGGGTATCATCAGGCAGATCGTCGTCTTCGTGGATGGCCGGGTTCGTTTCCCGTTCAGCCAGTACTTTGGCGCCTTCTTCATAGGTCAGCTTGTGGTCTTTCGTGCCGATGAAGTTCAGGCTGCCTTTGAGGTTTACCGTATCGACGATGATTTCTACGACATCACCGTCACGGAGTTTGCCGATAGGACCACCAGCCAGTGCTTCCGGACCTACGTGACCGAAGCATGCACCTGTCGATACGCCGGAGAAACGGGCATCGGTGATGAGGGCTACGTGTTTGCCGAAGGACAGGTGTTTCAGTGCGGAAGTCAGCTGATATGTTTCTTCCATGCCGGTACCCATCGGGCCGCCAGCCATGACTACCATGATGTCGCCAGCTTCTACGCCGCCGTTCTTAAGAGCTGTAATGGCAGCTTTTTCAGACGGATAGCATTTGACCGGAGCGGTATGACGGTATACGTGATCGTCGTCGATGACGGACGGATCGATAGCTGTCGATTTGACGACCGAGCCTTCGGGAGCGATATTGCCGGTCGGGAAGGTAATGGTCGAACCGATACCTTTGGCTTTTGCCTGTTCCGGGCTGAAGATAACGTCGTCAACGTTGAGGTTATCCAGTTCTTTCAGGCGCTTCTGGCAGGATACACGGCGCTGGGACTGTTCCCACCAGTCGAGGTTTTCACCGAGGGTGCTGCCCGTAACGGTCATGACATCTTCGTGGAGCAGGCCCATCTTGCGCAGGTGGAGCATGACTTCCGGAACGCCGCCGGCCATGAATACGTCAACGGTCGGATAGTTGATCGGACCCATAGGCAGAACGCTGACCAGACGGGGAACTTCTTTGTTGATCCGTGCCCAGTCATGAACGGTCGGTACGTGGCAGCCAGCCATGAAGGCGATAGCCGGGAGATGGAGCAGGAGGTTGGTCGAACCGCCGAAAGCGGCATGGATAACCATAGCGTTTTCGATGGCTTTATCGGTAATGATATCTTTCGTCGTAATGCCGGCTTTATAAAGATCCATAGCGGCAACGGCCGATTTTTTCGCCATGTCGTACCAGATGGGTTCACCTGACGGGGACAGGGCAGCGTGAGGCAGGCAGAAACCAAGGCCTTCGGCTACGACCTGGCTCGTGCCGGCTGTACCGAGGAACTGACAGCCGCCGCCACCACTTGCACAGGCGATGCAGCCCAGACGGCAGGCACGGTCGAAGGACAGTTCTTTATTGGCATAGCGTACGCTGATAGTCTGTACGGTGCCGAGGTCTTCCCCGTCATTTGGCATAAGGGTAGCGCCGCCGGGGATCAGGATCGTCGGCAGGTCATGCATGTTGGCCAGGGCCATCATCATGGCCGGCAGGCCTTTATCGCAGGAAGCGACACCGATGACGGCTTTGCGGGTCGGGAGGGACCGGATGAGGCGGCGCATGACCATAGAAGCGTCATTACGGTACGGCAGGGAATCGAACATGCCCGTCGTGCCCTGTGTACGGCCATCGCAGGGGTCGGTGACAAAGGCAGCCGTCGGTACATAGCCCATATCTTTTAATGTATCAGCCGCTTCTTTTAAGAGGCCGTCCAGTTCGAAGTGACCGGGATGGAGACCGACGGCAACGGTCGTGCCATCGTCTTTTTTGAGACCGCCATAGGTGCTGATCATCATAACATCGCCATTGGCCAGTGTCTTGGGGTCCCAGCCCATGCCGGCATCAATGGTCATGCCAAAAATATTGCCGCTCGGGGAATTACGCAGTGTTTCCGGAGTCAAAGGCAATACGCCATCTGGTCCATCTGCATGTGTGCGCGAACGGAGAATTAAGTCTGATGCATCGTTAGCATATAATTCTTTTACTGACATTCAAATCTCTCCTTTTCTTACAAAACATCCACTAGATAATTCTTTAAATATAAAACTCAATCTGGAACTGTAGTATACCAGTTTAGATTGACAAAAGCCAAATTAAAACCTGGTGAATGTACGTTCATAGTAACGTAAAAATCCGCCTCTGTCAATGAATCAGAGCTTGCAATTATAGGTGTATTCCGCTTCAATTATGCATATTTTGCATAAAAAAGCCGTCTGATTCATTGCTGCTATGAATCAGACGGCAGGAGCGTACCTTATATTATTTTGTTTCTTTCTTGATAGCCTGTTTGTTGTTGCGTTTCATGAGGTTTTCCAAATCGATGCCATCGATGAAGGCCTGGAGTTTTTTCACCGTCGGCGGTCTCTTGGAGAAATGCATGCAGTATTCGCTGACGGGAACCCCCGGGAGGTTGAGAGCCTTCTTGGCAACCTGCGGGAACGGCGTCTTGGACGAATAGATGTACATCAGTCCATTGACTTTTTCCTGACAGTCAAACATGTATTCCCAGTTCTTTTCATTAATGGCCCGGCACCATTCGGAGCAGAGTTTCGGAGCAAAGTTGGACAGGCCGCCGATACAGCCGTTGCCGCCACTGAGCATGATGTGGACGAGGTTTTCATCGTAGCCGGAGTAAACGATGAAGTCGGGGAATTCGTCTTTTGTGACTTCAATCAGTTTACGCGTATGGGAAAAGAGTTCAATCGTATCTTTGTAGCCGACGAGGTTTTTATGTTTGCGGAGCAGATTGAGAGTAATTTCCGGTGTCACGTCATCGCCCGTTGCACCGGGATAGTTGTAAATGAAGACCTTGCCCCGGACCTGGGGAAGAACTGTATCATAATAGGCTTCAATATCTTCTGCGCTGAGCGGGAAATAATAGGGGCAGACAATCATGACGGCGTCAGCGCCGGCATCGCAGGCATAGTTGGAAAGTTCTACCGTATCGCGGACGCTCATGCAGCCCGTACCGATCATACATTTTACTTTTCCTTTGATATAGGGCACAGCAATATCGATGAGGCGTTTCTTCTGTTCCATGGACATAGCAAAAAATTCGCCCGTGCTGCCCATAACGACGATGCCGTCCACACCACCTTTAATGAGGAAATCATAAACCATTTCATTGCCTTTCTGGTCTATGTTGCCCACGCGGTCAAAAATAGTGACGACAGGCGTTAAATATTCTGCTTTTTTCATGTATATCCCAATCCCTTCTGCACAGTAGTCTTTTTCGTATATACTAACTTGGTCGTTATTACGAACCATGCATTTATTCTACATGAAATTCTCTGAATGTCAAGACTAAAAATGCAACATCTTCCGTGTATCCTGCATACAACTATATTCTTTTTTTCACATAAAAAGTTCCATTTTTACGGAAATAAAAAAATATAGAGTATGCTGTTTCCAACAACATACTCTGCACATATATAATAGATATTTTATTTTTTATTCATGAGTGGCAACAAAACCCGGGCATCTGCCACTGTATCGATATCGGAGAGCTCCGTTTCTGATGCATCATATACCCAGCATTGCTTCCCGTATTTTTTCAATAGAACGCCGGCGCCGCAGTCACCGCGGAGGGACATAAGTTCCTGCCGGAACGTACTTCTGAAAACGGCCGGATTTCCTACAATACCCGAGG
>NZ_ONTA01000292.1:0-2045 GCF_900320625.1 Megasphaera sp. DJF_B143 | reverse complement strand
TGTGCAAAGGAGGAGTATTTCGTTGTCTATACAACTCAATATCTATCAGACGCTGGCTGCGGCCATCCTGGTGTATTATGCCGGCGTCTTCCTGCGTATGAAGATTTCCGCCCTCAGGACGTACTGCATCCCTGCTCCGGTCATCGGCGGCATCTTGTTCGCTGCCCTGAACTGCCTGCTGTATACTCAGGGCATCTGGTCGTATGAGCAGGATACGGTCATGCAGAACGTCTGCATGATGCTGTTCTTCACCAGCGTCGGCTATACGGCTAGTCTGAGCCTGATCCGCCGTGGCGGCATCATGGTCTTTAAAATGGCTGTCATCACGACGGTACTCATCGTCATCCAGAATATCCTGGGCATCAGCCTGTCCTCCCTGTTCGGCCTCAGTCCCTATATGGGGCTGGCAACCGGCTCCATTCCCATGGTCGGCGGTCATGCTACAGCGGCTGCCTTTGGTCCCCTCCTGGAAGAAATGGGTCTCGATAGCGGCGCTACCATCGCCGTCGCCGCAGCTACCTTCGGCCTCGTCGCCGGCGGCCTCATCGGCGGCCCTGTCGGTGAACAGCTGGTCCACAAACACCACCTGCACAGTCATGCCGATACGGAACGCCTCGACCCGTCGGTCAGCCAGGAAGAAGTAGACAAATTGTCCTCTATTGCCAGCAGCAAAGAAAAAGCGGCAGAAGTCATCAAGCAGGAACACATCACTGGCCAGTCCATCAACAATCATCATTTCATGAATGCCATGGCCCATCTGTTCCTGGCCATGGGACTGGGGACACTGGTCAGCGGATTCCTGAACAGCCTGGGACTGATTTTCCCGGCTTATATCGGCTCTATGCTGGTCGCTGCCGTTATCCGCAATATCTCCGATTTCACCCATGTATATAAGGTGTATCAGAGAGAAAGCGAAGTGCTGGGCAATCTGGGGCTCACAGTCTTTCTGACCTGCGTCCTCATGAGCCTCAAATTATGGCAGCTCAGCGATCTGGCCGTGCCCATGATTGTCATGCTCCTGAGTCAGGCCGTCATCATGGCCCTCTTTGCGTATTTCGTCGTATTCCGCATGATGGGCAGGGATTATGAAGCAGCGGTCATGACGTCCGGCGTCTGTGGCTTCGGTCTGGGTGCTACACCGAACGCCATCGCCAATATGACGGCCATGACAGAATTATTCGGCCCGGCACCGACGGCATTCTTCGTCATCCCCCTCATCGGATCACTCATCATCGACCCGGTCAACGCGTCGGTCATTACGATTTTTATCAACCTTTTCCATTAATCTGTTCATCGAGCTGCCTGCGCCAATACGCGGCAGCTTCTTTGTCCATGGGAAGCCCTGTTCCCGTTTCCAGTATGCGGATATAGTTGCGGATGCCTTCCGTGTATCCGGTCCGGGCAGAACGGGAAAACCAGACGGCTGCCTTTTCCGGATCCTTTTCGACGCCAAATCCCTGTTCATAGAGCTGGCCCAGATTGTTGGCCGCCGGCCCGTCACCGCCTTCAGCAGCCAGCCGGTACCAGTAGGCTGCCTCTGTATAATCCTGGGAAACACCTTTTCCCGTTTCATATAAATATCCCAGATTATTCTGGGCAATGACATTGTCCTGCTCCGCCGCCTGTGTATACCACATGGCGGCTTTTTTATAATCGGCTGTCCCTGCGTAGCCAAACTGATACATAATAGCCAGATTGCATTGTCCGTCGGCATCGCCGTGGTGGGCAGAGCGTCCATACCAGTATACGGCCAGCTCGTAATTCTGCACGACGCCGCATCCTGTTTCGTAGAGATGTCCCAGATTATTTTCCGCTTCAGGCAGTTCCTGGACGGCCGCCCGGGCATACCAGTACGCAGCCTTACGGATATCCGGTTCTATCCCCAGGCCGTGTTCATACTGATAGGCCAGATCATACTGGCATCGGGCATCACCGGCCCGGGCGCCCATGCCATACCAGTACAACGACAGCTGCAGCAATTCTTCTTTTTCTTCTTCATAGGCGGCAAAGAAATACTGGTCGCCCACTTCGCGCTGGGCCTGTAC
>NZ_ONTA01000239.1:0-7176 GCF_900320625.1 Megasphaera sp. DJF_B143 | reverse complement strand
TGAAGGGGAATACAGTACAACTCTCCATGATCTTCTCGATCATCCGGGGCTGAAAATACGATATGCCGACGATATCCGCGTCGAAGTGTGGAATAAATTCATCACCAACTGCGCCATTAACGTGATTACGGCCTATTATGAAGATACCTTTGCCGGTGTATTTGCCCGTCCGCAGGGAAAAGAGGAATTCCATACCCTTCTCCATGAGGCCTATACGATTGGGAAGGCTCAGGGAGTTGATCTGGCCGATGACCTGGTCGATACGATTTATCATCGCGTCATAGGCCAGAAAAATCAGAATGTAACCAGCTCCCTTGCCCACGATGTCATGGCCCGCCGGCCCAATGAACTGGAAACGTTCAGTGGCTATCTCGTAAAGACAGCAGAGAAACTGGGAATAGACATTCCCTTGTCAAAGCAATTTTATGAAGCGTTGAAAGAACGGACTTCTTCTGAATAACGGGTCTGTTTACTTGCTTTCAAAGAAGGCTTTATAAGCCAGGTATCCGCTATAGGCATCGGATTTGGCGACGATTTCTAAGGGTGCGTGCATGCTGTGCATGGCGACGCCGCAGTCTACGACATCGCAGCCCCAGTCGGCCATGATATAGGCGATGGTGCCGCCACCGCCCTGATCGACTTTTCCCAGTTCCCCAATCTGCCAGGGGACATCGGCGGCGTTAAAAATCTGGCGTACCTGGGATAAAAATTCTGCATTGGCATCGTTGCTGCCGGCTTTTCCGCGGGCTCCAGTGTATTTGCAGAGGCAGATGCCATAGCCGAGCCGTGCCGCGTTTGTTTCTTCATAGGCATCGGCGAATACAGGGTCCAGGGCAGCGCATACGTCGGCGGATAAGACCTGGCTGTTCCGCATGGTCCGGCGCAGCCATAGTTCTTCTGTATGGCCCTGTAATGCCAGGAGTTCGGCAACGAAATCAGGGAAAAATGCCGAGTGGACACCGGTATTGCCGACGGAACCGATTTCTTCCTTGTCAGCAAACAAGGCTACCTGCGTCTTAGTGCCGGCATGGGCTGTGAGGATGGCTGCCAGATTGCCATACGAGCATACCCGGTCATCGTGGCCATGGCTCATAATCATAGAACAGTCCAGACCGACATCGCGGCTCTTAATGGCCGGAATGATTTCCAGTTCGGCGCTGGCGAAATCTTCTTCTTCGATACCGTATTTCTTTTTCAGCAATTCCAGAACGGCCGGCTTTGTTTTTTCCTCTTCACTATTAGTCCCGACGAGGGGCATGAGCATTTCCCCGCTGATGGCTTCGGAAAGTTTTTTGGCTGCCTGGTCTTTGCCGAGGTGGGGGAGCAGGTCATTGATGAAAAATACCGGGTCGTCAGGGTCTTCACCGATAGAGACGTCGATGCGCCGTCCGTCAGCTGTATAGACGACGCCAATCAGGGAAAGAGGCAGGCAGACCCACTGATATTTTAAAAGACCTCCGTAATAATGGGTCTTGAAATAGACGATGCCATTTTTTTCCGTAACGGGCATGGCTTTCAGGTCGAGACGGGGGCAGTCGATATGAGAACCAACGATCTTCATCCCCTGGGAGACAGGTTCTGTGCCGATGACGGCGAGGATGACGGACTTGCCTTTCTGATTCCAGTATACTTTGTCACCGGCTTTAAGGGAGGTATAGTCGCTGAGCGGTCTGAAACCGGCAGCTTCAGCCTGTCGGATGATTTCTGCATTGGCCAGCCGTTCTGTCCGGGCCGTGTCGAGAAATTGGCGGTACTTTTTGCTGTATTCTTCCATTTCCAGGCGCTGTTCTTCAGAAAAACGAGCCCAGACGCTGTTTTCTCTATCAAATGCTTTCATTTATATTCCTCCTTATGGTATAATTAACCAAAATGGCGGGACAGCCATTTTTACATTATGCATGTATTCATGTCTAATATTACTATTATAGTGATATTTCCTGAAAAATAAAAGGGGGAACAGGAAAATGACACAAGATATGATAAAACAGTTAGTTGAAAAATATACGCCCCACGTATGTGAGCTCCGCCGTACGATTCATGCCCATCCGGAACTTTCATACCATGAAGAGGGGACGGCGGCCCTGGCAGCTGCGGAATTCCGCAGTCTTGGATTAGAAGTGCATGAAGAAGTAGGTGGAATACATGCTGTCGTGGGTATTCTCCACGGCGGGAAGGGAAAGGGGCTTACGATTGCCCTGCGGGCCGATATGGATGCCCTGCCGGTCACGGAAGAAACGGGACTATCTTTTGCTTCAGAAACACCCGGTATCATGCATGCCTGCGGCCATGACGCCCATACATCGATTCTCCTCGGCACGGCCCGTGTTCTCACGGTGATGAAAGATACCTTTGCCGGTACGGTTATTTTTATCGGCCAGCCGGCAGAAGAAAAATCTCCCGATGGCGGGGCTAAAGCCATTGTCAAGTCGGGAATCCTCGAAGGTACTGATGCCGTGTATGGTCTTCATGTCTGGCCCGGCCTTCCCACTGGTCAGGTCGGGATTCTGGCCGGTCCTATGATGGCGGCTTCAGATCACGTGACGGTCACTATCTGTGGCAAGGCCAGTCACGCCGCTATGCCGCATCGCGGTACCGATGCGATAGTGGCGGCCGGTCAGTTTCTGACGGCAGTACAGAATATCATCAGCCGTCAGATCAACCCACTCTATCCGGCAGTACTCACCTTTGGCACCATCCACGGCGGCACGCGCTATAATATCGTGGCCGATGAGGTCGTCATCGAAGGAACCTGCCGGACTTATCACAAAGAAGCTCAGGATATGGTGGAAGATAAGCTGAAGCGTCTGCTGAGCGGCCTCGATACGATGCTCGGCACGGACAGTACGCTTCAGTACGACCGGGGGTATGATGCGGTCTTTAATGATGCAGAGCAGGCAGAGTTTATCAAGGATGTCGTGCGCACCCGGTTTGGGGGGGATGCTCTGGGAGATGTAAGGGAACCGGCTATGACGGCAGAAGATTTCTCCGGTTATCTCAAAGCGTATAACGGTGCTTTTTTGTGGCTTGGGGCAACGGCTCCGGGAAAACCTGTGTGGCCGCTCCATAATTCTCATTTTGCTGCCGATGAAAACTGTCTGCCTTTTGGGATGGAGCTCATGACATCGCTCACGCTGGCAGCGCTTTCCAATCAGGATGCTGGCATCATTGCACCGGATGCGGCGCATAAAGCATAGATAAGTTAGAAAAAAATCATAAATAAAAAAGGAAATCGCCTCCTCATCACGAATATATATAATAACGTGATTTTTAGGAGGCGATTTATTTATGAAAGAATATGCTAGTGACAAGATCCGCAACGTGGCTGTACTCTCCCATGACGGAGCCGGCAAGACGGCCGTCGTCGAATCCCTGTTGCTTGCCTGCGGAGCCGTTGATGCCGTCGGTGTGGGCAAGGACAACAAACACATCATGGACTTTGAACCGGAAGAAATCAAGCGTAATGTGACGATCCAGCTCGGTATTGCTCCCTGTGAATGGCAGGGATACAAGCTGAATTTCATCGATACGCCGGGGTATTCCGAATTCTGTGGTGAAGTCCGTGCTGCCCTGCGGGCTGCTGATGGCATCCTCATGGTCGTTTCGGCTGATGCCGGTGTAGAAATGGATACGGAACGCGCCTGGGATTACGGCGTAGAACTACAGCTGCCGCGCATGATCTATGTCAATAAAATGGATGCTGAAAACGCCGATTTCTTTGGCTGCCTCGAAAAGATGCGCGCTGTTTTCGGCAAATCTATTATGCCCCTTCAGATTCCGATCGGAGAAGGCAATGATTTCCGCGGCATCATCGATGTCTGCAAAATGATTGCCTGGGAATGGAAAGAAGGCAAGGCCGAAGAAATCAAAGTGCCGGCAGAATATATGCCTAAAGCCCGTGAAGTTCGTGAAATGTGCATGGAAGCCGCTGCAGAAGGCGACGACGAACTGCTGGAAAAATACCTGGAAGGGGAAGAACTGACCATCGACGAACTGCGCCAGGGCCTGCGCCAGGGCATGCTGACCGGCCGGGTATGCCCGGTCATGTGCGGCAGTGCAGTCCATCATATCGGAACGACGGAACTTTTGGGGCGCCTCATCCGCTATATGCCGGACGCATCCCAGAAGGTCATGATGGGAACGGATAAAAAGACGGGCGAACCGGTCATGGTATATCCCAACAAGCCGTTTACGGGATTTGTATTTAAGACACTCATCGACCCCTTTGCCGGGAAACTGAGTTATGTCCGCATTTTCTCCGGCGAACTCAAAGAAGGGGATAAGCTGTATAACGTGACCCAGGATACGGAAGAAAAGCTGGGCAAGATGTTTACCCTGGTCGGCAAGGAACAGGTACCGGTCAAAGACGCCATTGCTGGTGATATCGTCGTCATTCCGAAACTGGCTCATGCCCGTACAGGTGATACTTTTGCTACGGCAGAATTCCCTGTTGAATATGATCCAATCCGCTTCCCCAATCCGCTCCATACGGTCGCCATGGTTCCGGAAAAGAAAGGCGACGAAGAAAAACTGATGACGGCTCTTTCAAAAATCAGTGAAGAAGATCCTACCTGCCAGGTGGAAAAGAATGCCGAAGGCAAGCAGATACTCGTCCGCTGCATGGGCGACGTCCATCTGGAACACATCATGAATAAGATGGAACGCAAATACGGCGTCAAAGGTATCCTCAAACCGGTATATATTCCGTACAGGGAAACCATCAACGGCGTTACGGAAGTAGAAGGCAAGCATAAGAAGCAAAGTGGTGGTCATGGTCAGTACGGTCATGTCAAACTCAAACTGGAACCCCTTACCAATGGGGAAGACTTCGAATTTGTCGACGCCATCTTCGGCGGGGCTGTGCCGCGCCAGTATATCCCGGCTGTCGAAAAGGGCGTAAAAGAAACGTTGGAAAAAGGACTCATTGCCGGGTATCCTATGATCCACGTCAAGGTCACACTGGAAGACGGGTCCTATCATCCTGTCGATTCGTCGGAAATGGCCTTTAAAGTAGCGGCAGCACTGGCGCTGAAGAAAGGCGTGCCCGAAGCGAAACCGGCTATTCTCGAACCGGTTTATAATGTCGATGTCATCGTGCCGGAAGAATATATGGGTGATGTCATGGGCGACTTCAGCGGCCGCCGCGGACGTATCCTCGGCATGGAACATCATCCCAGCCATAAGAACCTGATTGTAGTCAAAGCGCAGGTGCCTCTGGCCGAAATGAGCGGCTATGTGACGATTTTGCGCTCCATGACACAGGGGAAAGGTACATTCAACATGTCCTTCTTTGATTATGAAGAAGTACCGAAAAAGACAATGGATGAAATCATTGCCGCTTCACAGGCTGGTAAGGAAGAATAAATCCCTCCTCACGTATCCTCGCCGCATATTGTGTGCGGCGGGGATTTCTTTTGGGTAGTGAAATCATAGCAATGCTGATTTTTTAGTGAAAGGAGAAATTATCATGGATGTAATGCAAGAATATGCCGATAAGAAAAAAACGCCGGAACAGATTGCCGCCTGTGTGGAATCGGGCTGGTCCTGTTGTTCTGATATTTCAGGAGCCATCCCGCCGGTCCTGGCCGATGCTCTGGGAAAACGGGCCGCTGCCGGGGATATACAGGATGTGACCTGTCATACTCTGCTCGATGTGACGCCGCTGGGGACCTTATCTTCCGAAGCCTATCCGAATATTACGCCTGTTACCTGGTTTTCCGGTGGCGGCCTGCGTAAAGCGGCCAACGAAGGACGCTGCGACATCATGCCCTGCTATTACCACGATGCGCCGGGACTGTTTGAACGATATATCGACATTGATGCGTTCTTTGCCCAGGTATCTCCTATGGATAAGCACGGGTATTTCAGCACCAGCCTGAGCGGTTCCTGCAGTGCCGCCATGATCCGGAAAGCCCGCCATATTTATCTGGAAGTCAATGATCAGCTGCCGCGGGTACTCACGGCGCCGCAAATCCATATTTCACAGGTCGATGGACTGTGTGAAACGTCCCATGCCCTGCCTATCGTGCCGCCGGTACAGATTGATGAAATCAGCCGTACTATCGGCGGTTATATTGCCGAAGAAGTGCCTGACGGAGCGACACTGCAGCTTGGTATCGGCGCTGTACCAGAAGCCGTGGGTCTGGCCCTCAAGGATAAGCATGATCTGGGAATCCATACAGAACTGTTTACAGACAGCATGGTAGAACTCATTGAATGCGGGGCTGTCACCAATACTAGAAAACCGATTCACCGGGGAAAGACTGTGGCAACCCTGACCTTTGGTTCTCAGCGTATTTACGATTTTATTGATGACAATCCGGCATTTCTCATGTTACCTGTCGATTATGTCAATGACCCGGCAGTCATCGCCCGCCATCCGGACTTTATTTCTGTCAATGCGGCTATTGAAGTTGATTTCTTTGGTCAGGTCTGCTCTGAATCGACAGGAACGCGGCATATATCTGGTACAGGTGGCCAGGCTGATTACGTGCGCGGTGCCATCTGCTCACCGGGCGGAAAAAGCTTTATTGCTTTCCCCTCTACGGCAAAAGGAGGCACTATCAGCAAAATCGTGCCGACACTGACGCCGGGAGCCATCGTTTCGACGAGTAAAAATGATATTGATTACGTCGTTACAGAATACGGCATCGCCAAATTACGGGGGAAAACCCTTTCTCAGCGGACAAAAGCCCTGATTTCCATTGCCCATCCGAAATTCCGGGAAGAGCTGACCTTTGCTGCTAAAAAAATGCATATCCTGATCTGATATGCGGGTATTGCGTATAACACACAACATAAATATGGATTTCGCATAGATGTCTTGCGTAAAACGTTTTAATAGGCTATACTGTACATGTGAATTTTAGAACAATATCTTTGTTGTGGTTGATGCGGTACGGACCGCATATATTGTGAAAGGTTTGGTGAACAGAATGTCAGAATGGACGGACATGTATAAACAAAAACTGACGACTCCGGAACAAGCAGTTACCCTCGTAAAAGACGGCGACTGGGTCGATTATGGCATGACGACTTCCCAGCCGGTACTGCTCGATAAAGCACTGGCGGGCCGCAAAGATGAATTACATGATATTAAAGTACGGGAAACCATGTCCCTGTTTCCCCGCCAGGTATGCGAATGCGACCCTGATTGCGATACTTTTACCGTTATGAACT
>NZ_ONTA01000240.1:0-3269 GCF_900320625.1 Megasphaera sp. DJF_B143 | reverse complement strand
TAACAGGCGTCATATCGGGTAATTCTTGAGGAATCATGAATAAGGAAGTGACCGGAATAAACATGAGATTACCGATTGCAAAGGCGGCAATCAAGGCAATGACGCCATTTTC
Source organism: Megasphaera sp. DJF_B143 (assembly GCF_900320625.1). Classification (NCBI taxonomy): domain Bacteria; kingdom Bacillati; phylum Bacillota; class Negativicutes; order Veillonellales; family Veillonellaceae; genus Megasphaera; species Megasphaera sp. DJF_B143. Next base: position 3,157 of record NZ_ONTA01000240.1, on the reverse strand, counting down.
AGTCGTAAACATGAGTATGCCAAAAGCCGTAAGTAAAAAACCGCAAAGCCGGATGACAGGCAGCCGTTTATAATACACCTTGGACAGCAATATAGTAATAATAGTACCAACGATGCCGCCAAAAGCAACGACGATGCTCAGCGTCTTAGAATCGATGACGGTCGTGCCGGATATGGGGAAAATACATAGCAATACAATATAAAATGTTAGAATTCCAGAATATGTAGCCGGATAAATCCAATTAAACTTATGGCTCAGAGCCGTAGCAAAACTATAGGACTCCGTTGAAGCCTCATTGGAATTATTTGTCGTATTGATAGCAAAGTCCTGACCTACGAAGAGCCATAAAACAAAAAGCACACCACTAATTGCGGCAAAAAATGCCATACTCATCTGCCAGGTCTGCATCATGGCAATAACCGGGCCGACGACCATCATAGCCAGCATACCGCCTACATTATAAGCCACGCTGTTGATGGCATTGACTGTAGGACGCGTTTCCGGCTTAAAATAATGGATGACGACAGGGCTGAAATAGACGACGTAAACGGCACCACCAAAGCCCATAATGAACCGGCCAATAATGAATACCCAGTACTGGGGCGCCAAGATAGCCAGCGCACTGCCAAAAACAATCATGCCGGAGCCGATTGCAATGGCTTTTTTGGGCAGGAATTTGATGAGAATCGCCGCTGCGCAAAAATTACCAATAATTTTAGCTACTGTGATGGCATTCGATATAAACGTAGCTGACATAAAAGAATCCAAATGGAAATATTTCATAATTTCCGGAGTCAGGGTCGTACCAGCAATCCAATTAACAGCAAATAATGCATATGTACAAAACATGATTGCTTCAATCAGATTTGCTCTCCCTGATGAAGTAGAAACAGAACCAGACATAAATTTTTCTCCTTTCTCTTTGAACCTGACGCGATATCGCAAAAGCTTTACTTATAGTATACAAAAACAGGTAACAAAGCAGTTACAAAACAAAAAAAGAGTTGTAACAAAATGAGCAAAGACTCATTTCATTACAACTCTTATTACCTCAGTGCATTAGTCTTTCTGGCGGACTAATTTGCTCTGATTAAACGTATCCACCATTTCAAAATGATCGGCATCGCTAAATTTCAATGTTTCTACACCAAAATCATTTTTCCCCTTCATATCCAAAATCATACTTCCCTTACCTGTTTCCGGGTCAATCTTTACATTCGACAATTCATACGAATAGGACGAGTTCATGCCATTAGGACGTACAATTTCCATCGTTCCCTTTTTGACAACCCACGTATAGCCACCTTTGACCGGTTCCTTCCATGTTCCCAGGAACATATCTTTAGGGTCGGCTTTAATCGCCTGTCCATCTGCATCCAGATAGGTGACCTTAGGCTGATTATTGTTATTTTCAGAATATTCAAACTGACGACCATAGTACTTAGTAGTCCCATACAATTTCAAATAGGTCGGGTTGCCCGATTTATCAAAATATTTAGCTTCTGTTCTATTACGCTGGCTGTCATATTTGTATTTCACAGCAGCAATATCTGTCTTTGTTGACATACCACCATTACTCAGGACTTTTTCATCTATGTTCAGAGCTTCCCCATTTTTAAAGTAGCTTATCTGGCTGATGTTACTGTTTTCATCATAGTCCATCTTTAATTCATCAGGCCCTTTAGTATTACTTATAACAAGGGGCAGGCTTTGTCCATCAGCGCCGATAAACTTCAAATCGATAATACGATCCGCGTCATCATAGGTCATATCCAGTTCGGCAACGCCCTTGGCACCATCCTTAACAGGAGCAGCCTGTCCATCTATGCCCAGGAACTGGATTTTGACCGGACCGGCATGTTTGTCATCATATGTATATTTTGTTTCTGCCCCAGCTTCTATCAGACCATCTTTCATCTGTTGCAATTTGTCATTAAGCGAAGTGGGACCAAGAAAAACAAACAGGCTCTTCTGAGCACTGCCATCGAGATCACCGGCTTCATTGTACAACTTACGGCTGATGACACGGCCTTTTTTATCGTAGGAAAAAGCAATACGGGCGTATTTGTTTTTATTGTTCTTCACTACACCGTTATTATCCCGGATTTCTATGGAGTCCAATACATCCGTTTTTTCTTTGTCATAGACAAAGCCCAGGATGCTGGCACCCAGATATCCATTAACCACTTTTCCATCCTTATTCATATAGGTAATGGTATCAATATTCCCTTTTTTATCGTAGGCAATCTTCGCCTGTGCTACACTTCCTAGAGAATTATTATCGCCTTCAGAATTATAATAATATTTCTTTTCTGCTTTTCCTTTATTTTCTCCATCTTTTGCTATCTGATAACGGATAGAAGCTTCACCGTGGTTCCCTACCCCCGCCTTGCCGGTCACACGTTCATACTTTTCTTTAATGTAACCATCCTGGCTGTAGTCAAGCTGAATCCGTGCTGCCGTAACAGCCGTCATGTTACCAACGGTAGATTTCCAATGTATATCGATGGGAGCATTACCAGCTTTAGCCGTAACACTTACGATTTTATCTTTTGTCGCGTCATCCTTGCCCATTTCGACATAGTAAAAAATGCCGCCTTTCTTAGCTTTTGAGTCGTCAACCCGGTCTTTGATAACGAATTCGCCGTTCGGCTTGATTGCAACGTTTTTGTAATAGCCAGTAGATACCTTATCGCTTCCCGTTCCACAACCAGCCAGCATAAGGGAACATAATCCGGCAAGTATAAGTCCAAAAATTTTGATACGCTTACTAATCAACTCTCATCATCCTTTCTGTTTTTAAATGCCATTCTTTTTAATTCGTCGTGCTATATACCGTATCTCCCCCCGTCCCATGCGAATGCCAGTACATTCTATCGTAGACCGCCCTTTCCGAAAGGACATTTCCATAACAAAAAGAATATGGCACGCAGTATTTCTCAGAATTCACCATTCAGAGCTCATTCTTGTTTTATTATAATACAATAACACAAAAATGTCACAATTATTTAGATACAAATCATGTAATACGATGTCGGGCGCAAAAAAAGAACACCTGGGAAAACTTCCCAGGTGCTCTCTGTCCAGTAATCTGGCGGAGTGAGAGAGATTCGAACTCTCGCAGGCCTTACGACCTCTAACGATTTAGCAAACCGTC
>NZ_ONTA01000245.1:0-2813 GCF_900320625.1 Megasphaera sp. DJF_B143 | reverse complement strand
TATCATTTTATCCCTGATACAGGCGTACAACTCATTGGCTGTGAAGCTGCCGGCAAGGGGATTGATACGAAACTCCATGCAGCGACTATTGCCAAAGGTAAAGTCGGTATTTTCCACGGCATGAAGTCCCTGTTTTGCCAGAACGACGATGGGCAGATTGATGCCGTATATTCCATTTCGGCTGGCCTCGATTACCCTGGTATCGGACCGGAACACGCTTACCTGCATGAAACGGGCCGCGCCCAGTATGTACCGGTCAAAGATGATCAGGCCGTAGAAGCCTTTGAATATCTGGCCCGCACGGAAGGCATCATCTGCGCTATCGAAAGTGCTCATGCCGTGTACCATGCGATGCAGATAGCACCGAAGATGAATAAAGACGATATCATCATCGTCTGCCTGTCCGGCCGGGGAGATAAAGACGTAGCGGCTATTGCAAGATATAAAGGGAGGGACATCCATGAGTAAGATTGGCAACGCATTTAAAGATGGCAAGGCGTTTATCGGATTTCTGACTGCCGGCGATCCGTCACTCGATAAAACCTATGAATATATTATGACCATGGAAAAGGCTGGCGCCGATTTAATAGAAATCGGAATCCCTTTTTCCGATCCGATTGCCGAAGGCGTCGTTATCCAGGAAGCTGATTTGCGGGCACTGGAAGCCGGCACGCGCATAGATGACGTATTTGAACTGGTAAAAAAAGTGCGGAAAGAAACACAGATTCCACTCGTATTCCTGACGTATCTGAATCCCGTTTTCCACTACGGGCCGGACCGTTTCTTCGCCCGTTGTGAAGAAACGGGAATGGATGGCATCATCATTCCCGACATGCCCTATGAAGAAAGGGGAGAATGTGCGGCGGCAGCTAAAGCGCATGGTATCGATATCATTTCTATGATTGCACCGACATCGAAAGATCGCATTGAAAAAATAGCAAAAGTGGGAGAAGGGTTCTTGTACATCGTTTCCTCTTTGGGAGTTACTGGGACACGTACGGAAATCAAAACAGACCTCAAAGAAATCATCGATGTCGTAAAACATGTGACTAATGTGCCGGCGGCAGTAGGGTTCGGCATCAATACGACAGAACAGGCCGAAAAAATCGGTGCCATAGCCGATGGTGTCATCGTCGGCAGCGCTATCGTCAAGATTATTGCCAAATATGGAGATGATGCGGCTCCTCATATTTATGATTATGTAAAAGCCATGAAGGAAGCAACCATGCGCGGTATACAATAAATATACGAAACAGGAGTTGCAGAGACAAAATAAACCCGGCGGGCACACGACATATGCCCGCCGGGTTTTCTTACGTTTCTTTCTTATGTGCAGTCGATATGAGTTATTCTGGTTCTGGTATCTTTAACCTCGCAAAAAATCACACACAATCATTCGCTTACTACATAAACCATAAACCGATTCAGTTGTAATCTATGTAAACGAAGATTTAGATGCTGCTGCTTTTTGTACTTGTAACGAACAATGACAGTGTAAACAGGATTCTTCGTATCCGTGCTTTCCGACCGATACCTTCACCGCCGGTTAGTACGTATCCATCTCCCGTCTTGACGGTCCGGATGCCTTTGCGTAGTGATTACCTTGTTCGTCTGATTCCCTGGTCGGAGTGGCTGGTCAGAACACTGTATTGTCTGATAATGCATGACAGTCCAACGAAATTCGTCTTTCCTTTCTCCAGGCTACGTGCCTTGTCGTTCCGCTTGCGTTTCTTACGGTATTACTTGTTTCTCCCTTTTCGTCGGACCTATACGTGGCTGCTGTTTCTTCTGAACCCATTGGACTCACCCCTTTCTCTTTCTTGACTACATTATACCATAACATATTCTGTTTGTCTTATTCGATTATTAAAAAATTACAGAAAAATCTATTCTATTATTGCATGAAAAAAGCGAGACGGGGGTTAATGTCTCGCTTTTTTCGTAACTCATTGGGTTTCGTATTGGGGTATACTATTCATTCTGAAAAGAATGGAAATAAGAGGGAAAGAAGGTAGTATCCTTTTTCCGTTTGCCTTGCAATTACCTTGCAAGACTGTTGTTAGTATACCATATTCAGGAGAAAAAACAAGGAATAATAGCCTATGAGTATGTAAAATATTTAAAACAATTCCATGATAGAATAAACGCGACGGTATGTCACGCCTTATACGTTTCCCATATGGACATGGGACAGGTACTGACAGGCAATCTGCTGCAGCGTTTTCAATGTTTCTATGGGAGTCGGCGGCAGCGTGCAGTGATATCGTGGGAAATATCGTGTAATATGCAGGGGAATATCCGGACGGATGGATGCCAGCCACGAGGCGAGGGAGACCATATTTTCCGGATTATCATTGACCCCGGGAAGAATGAGACAGGTTACTTCTACATGAGATACAGCGGCTGCTTTTTCGATAGTATGAAGAACCGGGGATAATGTGCCCTGACAGATACGCCGATAGTAATCATCACTCCAGCTTTTCAAATCGATGTTCCAGGCATCGATAAGCGGGAGAAGCGATTGGAGAGGCGAGTCTTCTATGTATCCATTGGTTACCATCACATTATAGAGCCCGGCCTCGCGGATCAGTGGTGCTGTATCCCGTATCCATTCATACGTCACGGACGGTTCATTATATGTATAGGCAAGACCAATATTATCCCGTTCTTTCAGGCTCCGGGCCAGATGGGCTGCTCTCCGGGGAGACAATTCCTGCCAGGAAGGGCTGCCCTGGGATATGCGCCAGTTCTGACAAAATGTGCAGGTCAGATTGCAGCCCCACGAGCCAGTAGATAAAATCTGACTGCCAGGG
>NZ_ONTA01000246.1:0-6635 GCF_900320625.1 Megasphaera sp. DJF_B143 | reverse complement strand
GTTTCTTCATCGTCCCAGTCAGCGGTTTCAAAGGTTACTTCTTCTTTTACTCCCTTGAACATGTCCTCCAAAGAACGGTTCTTGGGAATTTTATGTTTTGCCATGCAAATTCACTCCTTATATGCCAAAAGGCGCCAAGATGGCGCCTGGGCAGTTATTTCTTTTCATCCATCTTATCAGCTGCTTCACGCATGCTGTTCAGTGTAATCTTTGAAAATTCTTCCGGCGTCTTATAGGTAGCAATCTTGGTAAAGCCTTTCTTCAAACGGCCCCGGTATGCAGCAACCACTTCGTTGTCGGCATTCATTTCGGCAATGAAGATTTCCTGTCCGTCGATGCCTACGAGGCGGAATTTGCCGCTCGGTGAGATTTCACGCCAGCTGCTGGTCGCACCATCAAACATGTATACGACACCCGTGCGCAGATTATCATAGAAGAAGATATCCTGATCATAGAACACGGCAATGCGGCCGATATTTTCTGCCTGGACATTAATGCGCCGCGTATCGTAGTTGGCATCGGTCCGGTAAATACGATATTTATCTTTATCGACTTCCAACTTCATGTATACCACATTGGTTGCTGTCGAATACGCGACATCGACGATTTTGCTGTCCCGTGGCGCATTTTCAATGGGCGTATCGAGTTCGCGGTCCGGATAAATCGGGTTATACTGGGCAATATAAACGCCATAACGGCCAGTCTTTTCATCTTTACCATACGTCGCGAAAATAGCCAGATTCCGGTCAGGCAGCCATTCAAAGAAGGACACCTTGCGTCCATGGAGACGGATGCGTTGTGGTTCACTCTTCTGACCCGCTTCATAAATAGAAACCGTGTCATCGACAACGGTTGCCATGAACCTCTTGTCGTAGGAATAATAGGTCTGGCCATTGGGTTCGGCCCCATATCCCATTTTTTCCTGCTGATTGGTCCCACCGATCTGGAAATCCGACGTCGGCGCAAAAAGGAACTGATCCAGGTAATAATACACGCCGGCCTGGATAGCTATGCCTGCAGCAAAGGCCAAAAGCACTTTTTTCAGCTTCATTCGTTCCCTCCTACTTTACAATAAACGCCGTCGGAATCATCCGTTCTCCGAGGAGATCTGCCGGTTTGTTGACAACTTTACCATTGAGATACAATGTAGAACTGGAACCCCCATCGAGATTAGCAGCAATATAAGCACCCTGTTCGTACATGATATTCTGCAAATCCCGCAGCGTCGCGCCGATAGAATATGATGGTTGACGTCCATCGATGACCAGGAACAGGACTGTCCCGTCTTTCCGCTGGCCGATAGCCGTACGGGGGCCGACGCCCCAGCCGCCATCACCGGCGGTAATCATCTTCTGACCATTGACAATCAATGCCGGGCCAAAGGAAATCCCTTCCTGGATATCCATGGAAATGAGTTCCCCTTTACTGTAATTGCCGGCTACGAGATTGCCGTCCTTCGTAAAGCCGATAAATTCGTTGACTTCACTGTTATCAGCATCGCCGCCTAGGACAAACTTGCCATCGTGGAGGATGAATCCATAAGGACTGCGGCCAGTTCCGGTACCATTGGCATCATAGAACCCGCCTGCATTAATAGCCGCGACAGCGTTGTTGCGCTGGGCGATACCGCTGGTCGTATCGCCTTTTTCATCCATATTTTCAGCTGTGCCGACCTTAACTCGTTTGGGGTCGGGGATTTCCAGGAGAAATCCCTTGAACCGGCTCGATTCGATATTTTGCAACTTCAACGAAGAATCAGTGCGGACTTTGAACTTGAATAATTCCTGCTTCGGTGCCGTACTGATGCCTCCCAGTATCTTATCGATTTCGTCCTGGGAAAAGAGCCAGGTGATATACTGGGGATGACGGCTTTTCAGAATAGCCCCGACAACGGTCCGCTTGATATTATCAAAAGGTCCGAAGAGAACGACTACGGGAGACGTTACAGCAAAAAACAAGAGCAGGACTACAAAAAATTTACCTATTTCCTTCAGCTTCATAATTACCTCATTCTAAGCACACCGGCTGCCTTACCGTTGTTCGTACTTTTCAGTCGTAATGCGCTGTCTGAAATTATCTATGTCCACTTCATTGCCAATCCAGATACGTTTGACCGCATAGGGATTGTCACCATATTTTGCCCATCCCGGATTCATGGTAAAGGCCAGCTTAATGCCATATTTCTTCATGACCTTTTCCGCTTCCGGGCTGTTACCGCCATAGGGATAGCAGAAAAATTCATTGGTTATGCCCAGCTGTTCTTTAAGTTCAGCCTGGCTTTTCTGCATTTCTGTATCCAGTGTAGTACCGCCCATCTGGTTCAGCCGTTCATGATGATACCCATGAGATGCAATTTCCATGCCCGCAGCCTTCATTTCTTTAATCTGCTGCCATGTCAGGCGCGTCCCCTGATCCGCATCATACGTAGGAATGAATACCGTACAGGCAAACCCATATTCCTTCATGACCGGCATGACAATCGAATAGGTATCGGGATATCCGTCATCAAAGGTCAGGACAACGGGACGGACAGGAACCGGTTTGTTATGGACCATGTATTCATAAAGCTGTTCCATAGTAATCGGATGAAAATCATTATCCTTCAGGAACTTCATCTGCTTACGGAAATTTTCTTCTGTCAGACAGGCCTGATTATGAGGGTCATCGGGATCAACGCCAATCATATGGTACATCAGAACCGGAACGCCGTTCTTAGGTACTGCCATTTCCACCTGTGCAGTCTGGGCAGCTGGCGCATCTTTCTTCTGGGATTCTTCCCCGGAAGAGCCACAACCTGCCAGCAGAGACAGACATATCAGAGCCATGCCTAGTAGTTTCCAAATACGCAAAATTTAGAAGCCCCCTTCTCGTATACTTGTGTTACGTACTATATTTTACAAGATTTTGACTTTTGGTGCAAATTTATGGATAGGGCACGAAAGACAGTTCCTCTTCATGACCAGCCAGGAAAAGCCGTATCTGCCGCTCTGCCTCGTGGAAGAGTGCCTGTTCTCCTTCTACAGAGTGAGACGCTACACTCGGTGTCAGCAAAAATTCCGGCCGGGTCATCATTTTGAGCATCATCGGGCTGGGATGTTCCATAGACAGGACATCCAGTGCCGCACTGCGGATATGCCCGTCATCGACAGCATGGTATAAGGCCGCTTCATCAGCCAGTCCACCACGGCTGCAATTGACGAATATGGCTCCTTCTTTCATTTCCTCAAACTGTTCTTCCCGAAAAATATACCGCGTCGTTTCATTGAGTGGTATGTGCAGCGATACGACATCGCTGGTCCGCAGCAGTTTGTCGAAATCAACGGGCCGGACCCGTTCTTCCATCATGATTTTTTCGTCAACAAACGGATCATAGGCCTGTATTTTACATCCAAAAGCCTGCATCCGTGCCGCAACGGCCCTGCCTGTACGGCCGTAACCAATCAGGCCGATAAGGTTGCTGCCCACACGGTGAAGCGGCCAGCCAACAGCGCCGTATTCCCAACGGCTGTTGTTGCGGATATCGTTCTGATACTCGGGAATCTGCCGCAGGAGAGCCAGCATCATAGCACATGTATGATCGGCAATGTCATCCACACAGTACACCGGATTACAGAGCACCTTCACACCCCGCCGGGCTGCCGCCTGCAGGTCTACATGATCGACCCGCGAACGGAGGACGACAATCAACTTTAATTCATCTAACTGGTCCAGCAGGGATTCCGTTATAGGTTCATCCCGACAGACAAGAACATCACAATCTTCCAGTCTTTCTGCCATTTCTTCTTCATTTGTGACCGGGCAATACGCTACATCGGCAATATCGCCCAACCGCTCGCCAAAATCATCTTCATCCTGATGCGTAGCAAGAATACTTATGTGGTACATATCACAGCCCCTTCTCTCTTAGAAATAAAGAATTTAGTCATAGATATACAATTAAATATATATCACATTACCGGTCAAATAGCAAGCCTTATGCACAAAAGGAACTGAATCCGCCCGGCGCCAATACGGCCCGGCAGGAAAATCTCCGCACGCTGGCAAATCTCTGAAAAAAAAATTCCAGACAGTATTCTCAGAGGAACATGCCTGGAATCATCAGATTACTGTATTTCACTGAGCCGTTGTTTTTTACGCAGCCATTCCGAAAAGATCTCTACGATCGTTACCAGCCCGGTCATGCCCCATAAAAGGGCTCCCGCTGCAGCCCATTCGTAATGCATCATCGCCAGTATCAGCGGCGTTCCGATACCGCCGGCCCCAACCAGGCCCAGGATAGCGGCATCGCGCAGATTGACATCGAACCGATACAAGACAGCCGCCCCGTAGCGCGGTACCAGCTGTGGCAGGACAGCCCAGCGGATGGATCGTGCGACGGATATTCCCATAGCCCGGTATGCCCGGTACGGTTCCAGCCGGATATCATCGATAGCGATGAGAAATCTCTTGGCCAGAAGGCCGACACTGCACAAGGATAAGGTCAGTACGCCGGCAAAAGGACCGGGGCCGGTAACGCGGATCCACATCAGGCCGTACACAAATACAGGAACGGCACGGATGAGCAGCAATATCAGCCGCGAAGCCAGTGCAGCCGGCACGGGAAGGAGGCGGAAACTGGCCGAAAAAGAAAACCAGGCAGCAATGACCGTCCCTCCCAGCGTGCCCAGGAAGGCAATACAAAATGTCTCATACAGAAGCCAGGGGACGCCATCATGAGCAAGGGAAAATATCATCGACCAGTCGGGATGAAGGATTCCCTGCATAATAGCCGCTGCAGCTGCCATGCCCTTTCCATCCATATCTGGCAGCACCAGCGTCTGAAAAGAGGAAAAAAACAGTACGGCCAGCGTCAGCAACAACAATACTTTTTTCATGCGGGACAAACGACTCCTGCCTGAAAGGACCTGGCGCAGCCATTCACTGACACCTTCTGTCAGCAGGACGACGACGTACAGCAGTAATAAAATCATGCCGACTTCACTGTATTCACGCCAGGCCAGCCTTTCATTCAGTAAAATTCCGATACCTCCGGCCCCGACATATCCCAGGATAGCCGCATGGCGGACATTGGCTTCCAGCATATATAATACATTAATCAGATACCCTGCCAGGACAGCCGGCAATACAGCCCGGATAAAAGCCCGCAGGCGGCCGCATCCAGCTGCTTCCAGTGCCTGCGCCGCCCTTAAGTCGGCGTTTTCCATATCTTCATAGCCCATACGGACCATGACCACCGTCGTATAGATACTCAGTGCCAGCGTCCCGGCCAGCGTTCCCAGTCCGACGAGGAACGTACAAAGGAGTGCCAGAATCAGTGCCGGGATAGTCCGGATGAGATGAATGATAGTCTTAAACGGAATCCGCAGCCAGGCATGAGGATTGAGATAGGCATTAGCAAAGGACGCCCCCACCAGGCCCAGCACGGCCCCGATTCCCGTACCGGCCAGAGACATCTGCACCGTCGCCCAGAGCGGAGCCAGTACGACCCTGGCATAGGAAGTTTCTGGCGGTATCATCGCTCCGGCAATGTCAAAGAATCGCACGCCTCGCCTCAATAGAAGAGACAGAGATACATCGGTGCTTTCCCCGCAAAGGATGATCAGTGCCAGAAATAGCATCCCCATGCCTGTTCGGCGCAATGAATATCTCATGATTGCGTCCTCCCATACAGGTCCTGCAGCCGGTCATCTGTCCAGTCTGCCGGAGGCCCGTCAAAGAAAATGCGTCCATCTTTCAGCCCGATAATCCGGTCCGACCAGGTCCGTGCCTGTTCGACGTTATGACTGTTCATGACGACAGTAAGCCCCTGTTTCTTCTGCAATTTGCGCATGAGTTCCAGAACCTGCCGGGCTGTCAGCGGATCCAGCGAGGCAACCGGTTCATCGGCGAGAAGAATCGTCGCATCCTGCATCAGCGTCCGGGCAATAGCTACACGCTGTTTCTGACCGCCGCTCAATGCATGGGCGGGGATCTGGCTGTATGATTCCAGCCCCACGGCTTTCAGGGCAGCCATGGCCTTTTCTTTTTCTGCCTGGGGAAAACACCCGGACAAGGCTCTCCACAGCGGAACGCGGGCCAGACTGCCATTCAGCACATTCTGCAGACACGTACACATATCGACAAGACTGAAATCCTGGAAAATCATGCCGACCCGCTGCTGGATTTTCCGCCTGCCCCGGCCGTTCAGCCTGTCAAAACGGGTACCGTCAATCCAGACCTCACCCGAATCGGGCCGCACCATATGGTTAAACAAGCGCAGCAATGTCGTCTTGCCGGCTCCGCTGGGTCCGATGACCGATACAAACTGTCCCGTCGGGATAGAAAGCGATATATCGCGCAGTACAGGATGCTGCTTTTTATAGGACTGGCAGACGTGCTTTAATTCCAGCATAGCCATGGTTCTTTCCCCTTTTCACATCATTACTTTAATTCCTGCTGAACTTTCCGTTCTCCATCATAATCCGAACTCTGAGCCCAGTCATATCCTTTATGGCCCAACGTCTGCAGCACTTTCAATCCTTCATCGGTCTTTCCGATTTCAATGAGCGATTCGCCGAGGGCTTTGCGGAAGTTTTCATCCTGCATGACCTTGCTGGTCTTGCTGACGCTGACCGTATCGTTATAAATCTTATCCG
>NZ_ONTA01000247.1:0-4750 GCF_900320625.1 Megasphaera sp. DJF_B143 | reverse complement strand
TTCGCTACGGAATCATTGCCGATGGCAACATTCCCACCAGAAGCCTGTGCTCCCTGCCCTAAAGCCACACTGGCTGCATCTACAGCCTGGGCGTTAAACCCAACTGCCGTAGATCCATTTCCATTCGCCTGGGCCTGATAGCCTACGGCTACAGCGTCATCAGAAGCGTTTGTCTCACTGCCAAGGGCCGTAGACTGAATCCGTGATACAGCGGAATCGTTTTTATTGGCATGATAACCAATGGAGACATTTTTTCCTTCCGATGTGTTTCCGCCTGATCCGATATTTGTCCCAGCTTCAGAGCCAATGGCTACATTATGATCGCTTTTGACATCACTTCCCGCTTTATATCCAATTGCAATATTCTGTTGTCCGTCAATATTGTTGCCGGCACCGTCTCCAATGACTACATGGGATCCTTTCGCTCCTAATACGTCCCCTACCATACCCACTCCTGCGTCAGGACCAAGTACGACAGACCGGACGGCATTGGCACTGGCATCTTTACCTAAAACCACAGAAGCACTGCTGCCAGCAGCGGCTCCGTTCCCAATAGCAACGGCATCGGTCCCACTAGCTTGCGCACTCTTACCCACAGCCAGGGCATCTGCTCCAGTCGCTGCAGCCTCTGTTCCAGCTGCCATGCTGTCTACACCGGAAGCAGCTGCACTTTTGCCAAAGGCCAAAGCACCTTCTGCACCGGCCTTTGCACTGTCTCCCACTGCCACGGCACTATGACTATTTTTCGTTACACCAGCGTTATTGCCCATCGCAATTGCATGATTCGAAGCAACCGTACTGGCCTCAGTTCCAATTGCCACGCTGCTGCTGTTGAGCTGGGCATTGGTCCCATCATTATAAACTGTCGCTCCATCACCTAGTGCAATAGCGGAATTTCCCCGGGCATTGGCCGCATCACCGATAGATATGCTGGATTTTCCTCCGCCTATGACCACAGTGGAACTGTCACCGTCAGCGGTCATACCATTAAAGGAGCCGCTGATAGCTTTCCGGCCAATGGAAATACTGTTTCCAGCCGAGGAAGCAGACCGGGCATCATCGCCCAGCGCAACCGAGCCTGTACCATTCGCTTTTGCACTGACTCCAATGGCAACAGCATCTTTTCCCGCAGCCTCAGCGTCTTCTCCTGTAGAATTAGCACGGAAGTACTTCATTCCCGGTTTCGTTTTGTCTAGTCCCAATGCAGAGTTTACATTTTTTAGCTCTGTAATATCGGCCGTATTATTGTCGATTTTTCCGCTGTTAGTTGCAATTGCCTTTTTGTTCACTGCAATATCTGTTTTATTTTGCTGGATTTCATTGGAATTCTGGCTGATTCCGGCCTTATTGTTAGCTATTGCGGTACTGTTAGCGGTAATATTGTCAGCATTTTCACTAATCTTTGTAGTGTTTCCAGCAATATCATCCTGATTCTTCTGTACAACAGCCTTTACCGTATTCAATTCTGTAGTGGTCGCCACACCATCTGCCGATATAGTAATCGTATTGGTTCCATCATCTTTCGTTACCGTAATATTAGTTCCACCATTCAACAAGTCACCGTCATGGACACTCGCAGCCTGGACACTATAGGCACTCCCAAACATCAATAACGCGGTTAATACCGTTCTAGTAAATACCCCCCCCCCGATAACCGACAATCGTTCTCAATAACGATTTTGCAGATCCTTTCCCGCCATTTTTTGCCAGTTCTGAAACTACCTGGTATTGCCCTTTAGATCGATTGAATATAATCTTATAAATTCTATTCAATCTAATCACCTCCTTTTTAAATAAATATGCATTAATAAAGTAAATTTATTTTATTTTACTTTATTATCTCATACATATGTTTTGTTTCATTTTATCATTTATATTTCTATTTCACAACATATTTCCTCATATTTTCGTAAGACTAGGATAAGTTTATCATAACAATATGCTGATATTTTTCACGTTAAAACGGTACATTATGCACTATATATTCACTTATTTTGATTTTTAGTTGCAAAAATAAATCGAACTGTATTTGATACAAAATAGCAAAAAAAAGAATATCAGCGCATCATCTATGCGCTGATATTCTTTAATATTTATATATTTTTAAATCCTTTTATATTCTTATGTTTTATGAATAAATATTCTGTTAAATATTATATTTCAATTAGTATCCCCAAAAAGAGATATTTTACAATATTTTGATGATGGGCACCCTTGCTCTTAGCTATGGCCTTTCCTCTACCAGACGGCCCAAGGACTTCCACCCATTAAAGTGCGCCCATTCCGGGCGTACCAAAAAAGCAGACCCTGAGGTCTGCTTTCATCATAGTATTCTTATAAATTCTTTACAGGTTCCGAAAAAGTTCCAAATCATCGGGAATGTACAGATTCCCCTGGTAATATTGGTGTCCTTCATCATAGTAACGCTGGCGGCGATGGGTCAGGTCCTTGTCTTCCGTGTGGTACAGAATCAAGTTCTGTACCCCCATCCGGGCCGCCGTTTCACAGGCGTCTTTGACGGTGGAATGGTGCTTTTCATAGGGATGAAAGATATGCGCTTCAGCATCGAGGCAGAAGGCTTCGTGAAGGAGCCATTTGCTGTCCCGGACATAGCCTTCTTCCCAAGGCTGATACGGTTCATCACCACAGCAGGTCAGTTTACCATCAGAGAGCTGCAGGGAAAAGCCGAATTGCTTGGCCTTCGTCGAGCGGATATCGAAAAAGGTCACGTCGTGGCCAATAAGCTGTTGTGTCTCCCCATCGGATACCGTAACGAAATGCAGGCGGTCATCGAGGAAAGCACTGTCTTTCGAGGACAGCAGGGCGTTTCCCATCGCGTGCAACAGGGAAACGACTTCCTCGTGACCGTAGATGATGGCTTCGCCATCGTAGGTCCCGCGCCGCCAGGACTGGCACATCATACGCATGAGCCAGAGGATCCCCAGAAGATGGTCCATGTGCTTGTGCGTGACAAAGACCGTCCGCATATCCCGCCAGCGCAAATGAGCCTTTTCCAGCTGCTGCAAGAGACCGTTCCCGCCGCCGCCATCGATGAGCAGGTATTGATCACCTTCATCGAGGACAAAACACGTATTATAACAATGAGTCACCGTCGCATTTCCCGTCCCTAAGATTGTCAGATTCATTATCAGCCCTCCCCGGTTATTTACTACCGTGCGTTTGCTTCGCCGCGAAAAATGGTGCCGCGGCTGGCATCTACAGTGACAATTTCACCGTTTTCCAGTGTGTCTGAGGCATGAGCTGCACTGACGACAGTCGGAATACCAAGGGTAATGGCGACGATAGCCGATTCGCTGGTGAGTCCGGCTTCTTCAGAGACGATGGCACTGGCCCGTTTCATATAGTCTGCAAAGTCAGCACAAGCCGAACGGAGGACGAGAATGCAGCCGTCGCTGAAGTTCTTTTCCAGGTCTTCTTTCGATTCAGCGATGCAGACTTTTCCAATAGCGGAATTGCGGCCGATACCGGTACCGCGGAGAAGGACGTCACCAACGACCTGTACGCGGATCATATTGGTCGAACCGGCTGTAGCAACGGGAACACCGGCTGTAAGAACGACAAGATCGCCGGCTTTGATGAGGTCGTTGTCGAGAGCTGCAAAGATGGCATTATCGACGACAGCATCGGTATCGCTGGCTTCTTTTCCGATAACAGCCTGGACGCCCCAGTTGAGCTGCAATCGACGGACAATGGCTTCATGCGGCGATACGGCTATAAGGGAGCAGTCCGGACGGAATTTAGAAATCATCTGAGCTGTGCCGCCACGTTCGGTCGAGGCGATGATAGCGGCAGCGTGGAGGTCTTTGGCAATCTTGACGACAGCCTTGCCGATGGATTCAGTCGTTGACGTCGATTCGGAACTGGCGTCTTCATATGCTTTCGGCGTGAAGTTGCTTTCCGTAAAGACAGCGACGCGGGCCATGGTTTCAACAGCTTCTACCGGATAGAGACCGCCAGCCGTTTCACCGCTGAGCATGATGGCGTCCGTACCGTCGAAGATGGCATTGGCGACGTCGCTCGTTTCGGCGCGGGTCGGACGCGGGTAATTGCACATAGATTCCAGCATCTGCGTAGCCGTAATGACCGGCTTGCCCGCAGTCTGGCATTTGTGGATGAGGACTTTCTGGAGCATCGGCACTTCTTCAGCAGGTACTTCGACGCCGAGGTCACCGCGGGCAACCATGATACCGTCGCTCATCTTGATGATGTCGTCGATGTTGTTGACAGCTGTCTGACATTCGATTTTAGAGACAATCTTCATATGACTGCCGTGTTTCTCCAAAATCTTGCGAATCGTCAGGACATCTTTGCCGCGCTGGATGAAGGAAGCTGCGATCCAGTCCATGTTCATACGGCAGCCGAATTCTATATCGTCGGCATCGCTTTCGGAAACAGCTGGCAAATTAATAGCAATGCCCGGTACGGCAACGCGTTTGCGATTACTCATCTTGCCGCTGTTGAGAATCTTCGTATGGATGTCTTCGCCTTCGACGCTGACAACTTCTAAGTTGACTAAACCGTCTGATAAGAGAATGTGGTCGCCGGCTTTGACGTCCCGCGGTAATTCTTTATAGTTCATGGAGGCAATGGTTTCATCGCCATCTACATCTCGGGCCGTCAAGATAAAGTCATTGCCGGCTTCCATCATGATCGAACCATTCTTAAATTTGCCCAGGCGGATTTCCGGGCCTTTCGTATCGAGGAGCAATGCAACCGGGATGCCTAGTTT
>NZ_ONTA01000299.1:0-10850 GCF_900320625.1 Megasphaera sp. DJF_B143 | reverse complement strand
TGGTGTCCGCCGGTGTGGGAAATCTACTATTTTTTACTTGTACCGGCAATATTTATTGCATCATGGTGTGGCTCCCGAACAAATTATTACCATAAATTTTGAAGACCTGGCTTATGAACCGTTGTGTGAATACCATGCATTATATCAGTATATTACAGAACGGATGCAGACGGATAGGATGAATTACATCTTTCTCGATGAAATACAGCATGTAAAAAATTTTGAAAAAGTGGTAGACAGCCTGTTTATTAAAGAGAATACCGATGTGTATATCACCGGATCCAATGCCTATTTTATGTCTGGTGAGTTAGCGACGCTTTTGACAGGCCGCTATGTGGAGCTGTCGATGCTGCCCTTGTCATTTCGGGAATTTTGTCAGGGAATGCCTGATTCCCTGTCGGTGCCTGAACAATATAACGCCTATGTCCGAGTGAGTTCTTTTCCCTATGCCCTGCAGTTTCAACACGATTCCCAGGCCGTAGAGGAATACCTGTCAGGAATTTACAATACAATTCTGGTCAAAGATACATTACAGCGGATGAGAAGCGGCGATACGATGATGATAGAGAGTCTGATGAAATTTCTGGCCGCGAATATAGGCAGTCTCATTTCACCTAATAAAATTGCCAATTCCCTGACTAGTGCTGGCAGGAAAATAGATAATAAGACCGTTGAAAAATATTTACAAGGTCTGAAGGATAGTATGCTCATTTATCAGGCAGACCGATTTGATATACGGGGAAAACAGCTGCTGAAAATCAATGCCAAATACTATCTGGTTGACCCCGCCTTCCGTCGCCTTTTGATCAACGATACCGGGCGTGACACGGGTCACATTTTGGAAAATGTCGTATACCTGGAATTACTGCGCCGGGGAGGCAAGGTATACGTTGGCCAGCTGCCCAAAGGAGAAATTGACTTTGTCGTTGAACGGTCCGGAACCAGAGAATACTACCAAGTAGCAGAAAGTACACTGCTCCCGGAAGTGCTCGAACGGGAATTGAAACCGCTACGCGCCATACCGGATCAATATCCCAAATACCTGCTGACACTGGATGAAATTCCCTCAGAAGCAGATTACAACGGCATCAAAAAGAAAAATGTCCTCCGCTGGCTGCTGGGGGATGGCTTCTAACGTGCAGCGGCGTCTGGCTTCCAACGCAGTGAACCGGCCCAAAGCCTACTAATCACTAACCACCGACCACTGTCCTTCCCGACCTGCGTTTTTTTCATCAAACATCAAACTTCAAACTATCTTTTCACTAACCACTATCTTTTTCCAGCCTTCAAATTATCCCTTCCTTCCCGACAAAATAAAAAAATGTAACTATTGACATTACAACTTAGATGATATATGCTTATAAATGTAAGGACGATATTTTGTTACTACTAGGAGGAATGACTCATGGACGCAAAAACGATAGAAGCCGTAACGGCTAAGACCAACGATTTACTGGCAGCACCGAGCTGCAATCCGAAATTGAAAGCAGCTGCTGAAAAATGGCTGGCTGCCGCTGACAAAGATGCCGAAACTCCGGCTTATATCGACGCTCTGAAAAATGGTGTATCTACCATTGACGAACTGCTTGGCTTTGCCGGTTCCGATTTTGCCAAAAAGCTTCTCGGCGAAGAAGGCGCTAAAGGACTCCTGGCTCATGCCAAAGATATTCAGGCTAAAGGGGCCAAGTATTGCGACTGCCCGGCATGTACGGCTGCACTGGCTATATTGGACATTCTCCACGCTATCTGATATGCCGGACTATTACGTATAGGATGTATAGAGGGCTGTGACAGATTCATTTCTGTTGCAGCTTTTTTTGTGCTGTTCTGGTATAGGACAGCAGGCTGACCGTATGGAAGAAACCTACGAAACGTGCTACACTGAAACAATGCAAAGGAATAAAGGAGGTGCCTTATGGAACAGACAAAACGGAAACAGGCCCGCAAGGGGATGGATATGCTTCACGGTTCTATTGCCGATAAATTGTTCTTCTTTGCTATGCCCGTCGGCCTCATGGGCATGTTTGAACAGCTCTTTAATAGTGCTGATGTCTTCATCCTCGGGCGGTTTGTCGGGAAAGATGCTATGGCGGCCGTCGGGAATAATATGCCTGTCATCGGCCTTCTGGTGACGCTCCTCATGGGGATTTCCCTCGGTGCCAATGTCGTCATTGCCCAGTATCTGGGAGCCCGGAAGGATGAGAAAGTGGAAGCAACGGTGCAGACGGCTATCCTCCTTTCTCTGGGCATGGGACTGGCGCTCATGATCATAGGGGAACTCATCGTGTCTCCGGCTCTTGCAATTCTCGCCGTGCCGAACGACGTGTATCCTATGGCAGAATTGTATCTGCGGATTTTCCTCCTGGGTCTGCCGTTCCTTTCCCTATATAATTTCGAAGCGGCCGTGTTCCGCAGCTGTGGTGATGGCCGGACGCCACTGTACAGTCTGGTGGCAGCCAATGCAATCAATATCGTCCTCGACCTGCTTTCTGTCACCGCTTTCGGTCTGGGCCTTACGGGTGTCGTCGTGGCGACGGTCCTTTCTTTTGCCGTCAACGCGGCCATCTTATTTGTCTTACTATGTCGTACAGCCGACCGGATCCGCCTGCAGCGGCATCATATGTGTTTTTCCCACAGTGAACTCTGCCGCATCATGCGCATCGGCCTGCCGGCAGGGTTGCAGGGCATGGTCTTTGCCCTCTCCAATGTGCTGATCCAGTCGGCCCTCAATAGTCTGGGGACGGAAGCCATGGCAGCTTCGACAGCGGCCTTCATCATAGAAAATAATATGTACTGCTTCGTCAATGGATTCAGTCAGGCGGCAACGACCTTTGTCGGGCAGAATTATGGGGCACGGAATCTGCGCCGCTGTTTCCGCATCACCAAGATGTCCTTCGCCGTAGAAGGAGGGTTTCTCCTGGTAGTGGTGACGCCGGTACTCCTTTTTTCCAAACCGCTGATTTCCCTGTGCAACAGTGATCCCGTCGTCGTGCAGCTCGGGTCGCTGCGGCTGTTCTGTATTGCCGGCACGTTTTACCTCAATGGCATCATTGACATCATCTCCGGGTCCCTGCGGGGCTACGGCTATTCCTTGCCGCCAGCTGTCGTCGTTCTCGTTGGTATCTGCGGTGTCCGTATCCTCTGGCTCTATACGGCATTTGCCTCTCACCGCGACTTCTTTACTCTCATGCTGGCCTATCCCGTGAGCTGGGCCGTGACCATCGTCGTCCTGACCGTCGTATACCGCATGTGCCGCAAGCATATCGTCCTCGGGCTGCTCACAGACCGCTAAAGAAAATGGCGGAACAGGGGAGCGCCCCGTCCTGTTTCTGAAGGAGTTCAAGCAACAGACCGGTACGGTTATGATGGAAAAGTTCTGTTCTCTCCCAGGCAATATTTATGATTAATATATGGATTTGATAGAAGGTTTCGATTTTCACCGGTGAAACGCGGCATTTTCAGCGGACTTCATAATCTGGAAACAAGCAGTGTCACCAATGGGCAGCTATGCCAGCTGAATCGGCTCTGCATCGGAAGAAGTGCGGCTTTGGCCCATGCGCAGTAACACAGGAGTGGAAAACGGGTAGCCTTAGTGTAAAAATTGAGTCAAAGAGGCCGGTGACAGAGGGGAAACCCTTTGTGTAACGGCCTCTTTCATGTTATAATGAACGTTAGTCTGTTTATTTCTATTTCTATGGTATTTCATCAAAAGGAGACGGCAGTGATGCGGGCAATGGGAATCGATCCGGGGACGGCTATCTGCGGCTTTGGCGTCGTCGATGCCATGGGGAGCCGGCTGAAACCGGTGACATACGGCACGGTACAGACGACACCGGAGTATACCGATGCCGAACGGCTGGTCATGCTCTACGACGGCCTGAACGAACTCTACGACAAGTATAAGCCCGATGTCATCGGTGTGGAACAGCTCTTTTTTAACCGCAATGTCACGACGGCCATCACCGTCGGCCAGGCCCGGGGCATCATCCTCCTTACGGCCCAGCAGGCCCATATCCCGATTCTGGAATTTTCCCCGCTCCAGGTCAAACAAGGTGTCACCGGCTATGGGCGGGCGACGAAGGAACAGGTCATCGATATGACCATGCGCCTTCTCGGCATCCGGGAGAAAATCAAGCCCGATGATGCGGCCGATGCGCTGGCTATGGCGATTTATACCATTTATTCCCGTCATTCCCTGAGTTTGAAAAGGACGGTCCAATTATGATCGGTTATCTGAAAGGTACTATTACTCATATTTTTGAAAATGCCTGTTTCATCGATGTAAACGGCGTCGGCTACCGGGCTATCGTGTCCGGTTCGACCCTGGGAAATCTGACCATCGGCAAAGAAACGATGCTCTATACGTATATGAGTGTCAGTGAAAATGATATTACCCTCTACGGATTCCTGACCCAGGATGAATATGAATTGTTCCTGCTCCTCATCACGGTCAATGGCATCGGTCCCAAACTGGCGGTAAACGCCCTGGGAGCCGTCACGCCGGATCAGATGCGGCTGGCCATCAGCCAGAGCAATATGAGTGTCCTGACGAAGCTGCCGGGCATCGGCAAGAAGACGGCCAACCGTCTCGTGCTGGAGCTGAAAGACAAGGTGGGGACGCCCGGTGACAGTGATGTCATGGCGGTGACTGTGGAAGATGCGACAGCGCCACAGGGCATGGCTGCCGAAGCGCTGGCGGCTCTTCAGTCGTTGGGCTATTCCGAACAGGAAGCGCTGCCGGTCATCCAGAAACAGGCTGCTGCCTGCGATAGTGTAGAAAGCCTTATCAAGGCGGCTCTGCGCAGTCTCGGCAGCGGGAGGTAACAGATGGAAGAACATCGCATCATTGAGACGGCCGACCTGCCGGGTGATTCCTGGCAGTACAGTCTGCGGCCTCATTATTTAAAGGAATATATCGGCCAGACCAAGGCCAAGGAAAATCTGCGCGTATTCATTGAAGCGGCGAAACTGCGCAAGGAAGCGCTGGACCACGTGCTCCTGTACGGGCCGCCGGGCCTGGGCAAGACGACCATGGCCGGCATCATCGCCAATGAGCTGGGCGTCAATCTGCGCATCACGTCCGGCCCGGCTATCGAACGGCCCGGCGATCTGGCAGCCCTGCTGACCAATCTGCAGGAACGGGACTTGTTGTTCATCGATGAAATCCACCGTCTGTCCCACAGCGTAGAAGAAGTGCTGTATGCGGCCATGGAAGATTACGCCCTCGATATTGTCATCGGCAAGGGACCCAGTGCCCGGTCGGTGCGTATCGACCTGCCGCCGTTTACCCTGGTCGGTGCGACGACACAGGTAGGACGCCTGGCACCGCCTCTCCGGGACCGCTTCGGCGTCATCTGCCGTCTGGAATTTTATAAGCCCGAAGAACTGGTGCTCATCATCCGCCGGACAGCGCAGATCCTCGATATCGAAATAGAAGAACAGGGGGCACTGGAAATCGCCCGCCGCAGCCGGGGCACGCCGCGTATTGCCAACCGCCTGTTGAAGCGGGTCCGCGATTTTGCCCAGGTAGCCGGAGCACCGGCTATTACCAGCGACATTGCCTCGTCGGCACTGGACCGGCTGGAAGTAGACCGTTGCGGCCTGGACCGGACGGACCGGCGGGTACTGCAGGTCATTATCGAGAAGTTCGGCGGCGGTCCCGTCGGCCTCGATACGATTGCGGCGGCAATCAGCGAGTCCGTCGATGCCGTCGAAGATGTCTATGAACCGTTTCTCATGCAGCAGGGATTTTTGAACCGTACGCCCCGGGGACGGGTCGTGACGGCTGCAGCCTATCGTCACCTCGGCCTGCCTGAACCGGGACGGGATGACGGCGCCGGCGCCAAGAGTACGTCACTCTTTTAGGAGACACTATGGCTAAAACACTGATTTACATCGGAATCTTTTTTATCATTGCCGGCGCAGCCTGGATGGGACTGGATCAGCTGGGACTGTCCCGGTTCCTCGGACACCTGCCGGGAGACATCCATTTCACTAGGGGAAATACGTCTTTTTATTTTCCCATCGTGACCTGTATCGTCATCAGCGTCGTCCTTTCTATTATTCTCAACTTTTTTTCCCGCCATTAAGAGAGGAGCGGCTTCATATGTGGTTTAAAAAGATAGCGTGTCTTGTTACGGCCGCCTTTTGCCTCGTTTCCTTTGGGGGAACGGCCGCTGCATCGGGCATGGGTCAGCCTGTGCGCATCGGCATCCGCGAAGGGCGCGGTTCGGTCGCTTTCACCAGTGACAGCGGCCTGGGCGTCTGGAAAAACGGGTCCCTGTGGAAGAAATATCCCGCCCGTACGCCCCTGCAGGTTGCCCTCAAGGGTAATACCGTGACCGTCGGCGGCGCTGCCGCTGCTGGCGCCGTCGAAGTTCGCCCTCTTTCATCTTCCGGGTCGGTGAAGATTACTGACGGCTATGCCTATCGCGGTGCTATGAGAGTCATGAAATCGCCCCAGCGGTGGGGCCTGACCGTCGTGAATGTCGTTCCCATGGAAGAATATCTCTACGGTGTCGTCGGCAAGGAAATGTCGCCGTCATGGCATCCGGAAGCGCTCAAGGCACAGGCCGTCGCAGCGCGTACCTATGCCGTTTCTCATAAGAATAATTTTGCCAGCCGCGGGTTTGATATGACCGACGATACATCCAGCCAGACCTATGCCGGCATCAATGGCGAATCGCCGTCGGTCATCGCCGCCGTCAATGCGACGCGGGGCGAAGTACTGACCTATGGTGGCAAGCCGATTGACGCTTTTTTCTGTTCGTCAGCCGGCGGCTGGACGGAAAACAGTGAAAACGTGTGGGGCTCCCACATTCCTTATTTGCGCGGCGTTTCCGATACGAGCACCCGAATGCCATCGTACCGCTGGGCGGTGACGACGACGCCGGAAAAACTGGCAGCCAATCTCGCTGCTGCCGGCAAGGGGGTAGGCAAGGTCAAGTCTATTACACTGTCACCGCTGGGCAGACGGCCTATGGCCGTTTCTGACCGGGGAGTTTCCGGCCGGGTGCTGTCCATGACTGTTACGGGATCGGCCGGCTCAGTCCGCGTGACGGGCAATGCCTTCCGGTCCATATACGGCCTGAAGAGCACTCTCTTTGATTTTGCCCAGGGAAATGGCACTCTACCCAATCCTGATTCAGGAAAGGCGGCCCGCAGTACGACCATGGCCCTCAAAGCCGGCATCCCTATCACGATTTACGGATATGGCTGGGGCCATGGACTGGGAATGAGCCAGTACGGAGCGTATCAGATGGCTCAGGAACACGGCAGTGCCGGTTATTACCGCACAATCCTGGCCCATTATTATACAGGTACCAGACTTGAAAAATTATATTGATTGCTAAGACAGGAAGGATTATTTTGAAACTGACTGATTTTTCGTATGAATTACCAAAAGAACTGATTGCCCAGCATCCGGCCGAACCGCGGGATCATGCCCGCCTCATGTTGTATGACAAAAAAACAGGTGCTGTGGAACATAAGCACTTTTACGACCTCGCCGATGAACTTCAGGCCGGCGATGTCCTCGTCTTCAACGACTCCAAAGTCATTCCCGCCCGCCTCTATGGGAAACGGGTCCCGACGGGCGGCAAGGTAGAAGTACTGCTCCTGACCCCGGTCGGGGAAGACCGCTGGGAAGTGCTGGTCAAACCGGGGAAGAAGGCTCTCCCGGGTACGACCATCGAATTTCCCGGAGGCTTGCAGGCAGAAGTACTGGACCGCACCGACTTTGGCGGCCGGGTCGTCCATTTCACCTATGATGGCGTGTTTGACGACATTATCGACCAGATTGGCGAAATGCCCCTGCCACCGTATATCCATGAAAAAATGGAAGACCCCGATGAATACCAGACGGTCTATGCCCGCGAACGTGGATCGGCAGCGGCGCCGACGGCAGGACTGCATTTTACAGATGAACTGCTGCAGAAAATCCGCGATAAGGGCGTAGAAGAAGTCTTCGTCACTCTTCATGTCGGCCTGGGTACATTCCGTCCGGTAGAAGAAGAAAACATCGAAGACCATCAGATGCACAGTGAATTTTACAGCATCACTCCCGAAGCAGCTGATGCTATCAACCGGGCAAAAGCTGAAGGACGGCGTATCATTGCCGTAGGGACGACGAGTATCCGCACTCTGGAAAGTGCCGGCACGACGGGAACGCTCAAGGCCGGTTCCGGCTGGACGAATATTTTCATCTACCCGGGCTTTACCTTCCATATCGTCGATGCCCTGGTCACTAATTTCCACCTTCCCGAATCGACGCTGCTCATGCTCATCAGTGCCCTTTCGACGCGGGAACAGATTCTCCATGCCTATGACATTGCCGTCAGGGAAAAATACCGTTTCTTCAGTTTCGGCGATGCCATGTTTATTCATTAGAGGAGGAACCATATGGTCATTACCTACGAGCTGCAGGCCGAATGTGACGGTGCCCGGGCCGGTCTCCTGCGCACGCCCCACGGCACATTCAAGACGCCTATGTTTATGCCCGTCGGTACGCAGGCCACGGTCAAGACGCTGACGCCGGAAGAACTCTATGATATGGGCGCCCAGGTCATTTTGAGCAATACCTATCACTTGTTCCTGCGTCCCGGTGAAGAGCTCATAAAGGAAGCAGGCGGCCTGCACAAATTCATGAACTGGAAACAGGCCATCCTCACGGACAGCGGCGGCTTCCAGGTGTTCAGTCTGGGGCAGATGCGGAAAATCAAAGAAGAAGGTGTAACCTTCCGCAGCCATCTCGATGGCTCGAAGAAATTTCTGTCGCCAGAAGTATCCATGGATATCCAGATGGCACTCAATTCAGATATCGCCATGGCCTTTGACGAATGCATTCCCTATCCGTCAGACTATGAATACACGAAACTTTCGACGGAACGGACGAGCCGCTGGGCACAGCGCTGCCTCGACCACCATCACAGTGATACCCAGGGACTGTTCGGCATCGTTCAGGGCGGCATGTACGAAGACCTGCGCCGTAAGAGCTGCGAGGATCTGGTGGACATGGATTTTGATGGATATGGCATCGGCGGCTTGAGTGTTGGCGAGAGTAAGGATATAATGTATGAAGTGCTGGGTTATACGACCAAACACCTGCCACGGGAAAAAGCCCGCTATCTCATGGGTGTCGGCACGCCGGATTGTCTCGTCGAAGGGGTGGCCCGCGGCGTCGATATGTTCGATTGCGTATTTCCGACCCGCGTTGCCCGCAACGGCATGGCCATGACCCATACGGGACGCCTCACGGTGCGCAATGCCCGGTATGCCCACGATTTCCATCCCATTGAAGAGGGCTGCCAGTGCTATACGTGCCGCAACTATACGCGCGCTTATATCCGCCACCTCTTCAAGGCGGAAGAACTCCTGGCCTACCGGCTGGTGAGCATCCATAATCTGTATTTTCTCCTTGACTTTATGCGCCAGATGCGTCAGTCTATATTAGATGGCACATTCCGTACATTCCGCGAACAGTTCTGGAAACGGTATCAAGATGGGTAATTCTACACATCATGTACATATATTATATTTATTCACTAGGAGGTAAAAACTGTGGATTCTATTGCTAATTTTTTTAACGGTTTGACTAACTACGATAACCTGGGCTTTCTGGGTGACCTCGGCCAGATGTGGCCGCTGCTCTTCATGGTCCTCTTGTTCTACTTCATTTTGTATCGTCCGCAGAAGCGTCAGCAGAAACGGCGTCAGGAAATGTTCTCCAATCTGAAGAAAAACACCAAAATTGTTACTGTTGGCGGCCTCTATGGCGTAATTACGGATATCAAAGACGACTATGTCCGCATCCGCATTGCCGATAAAGTGGAAATCAAGCTGAAGAAAGAATCCATCAGCGCGATTGCCGGCGACGAAGAAGACTAAGGGGAGGGACTTCTCTTGCGGACCCGCAATATGATTAAGTTTTCCGCTGCCGTCATCATCATTCTGGCAGCATTTATCACCTTCATCTATCCCCTGGCCAATTCCATCAAGCAGGGCCTGGATTTGCAGGGTGGTACCCATATCGTACTGGAAGCCGTCGATACACCGGAAGCA
This sequence comes from Megasphaera sp. DJF_B143, assembly GCF_900320625.1. Lineage (NCBI taxonomy): Bacteria > Bacillati > Bacillota > Negativicutes > Veillonellales > Veillonellaceae > Megasphaera > Megasphaera sp. DJF_B143. Next base: position 791 of record NZ_ONTA01000299.1, on the reverse strand, counting down.
CCGGTTACAGACGATTCCCTGAATCGTGCTGTCTCTATCGTCGAACGGCGTATCAATGAAATGGGCCTGACTGAACCGATTGTCCAGAAAGAAGGGGCACGGCGGATCATCGTCGAACTGCCGGGGGAAAAGAATCCGGAAAAGGCGATTGAAACCATCGGCAAGACGGCGGTCCTGGAATTTAAGGATGAATCGGGCACGACGCGCATGACCGGGAATGATCTGAAAACGGCAAAAGAACAGATCGACCAGGGCCATAAGAACGTCGTCGCCATTGAATTTACCGACGAAGGGGCCAAGAAATTCGCCGATTTGACGGCTTCCAACGTAGGCCATAAGATCGGTATCTACCTTGACGGTGAATTGCTGACCAACCCGGTCGTCAATGAACCGATTACCGGCGGCAAAGCCGTCATCACGGGCAGCCAGACCTTGGAAGATGCCAAGAACCTGGCCATCCTCCTGCGTTCCGGTGCCCTGCCTGTCAAATTGAAAGTCATGGAAGTCCGCACCATCGGCCCGAGCCTAGGCCTCGACTCCAAGATCAAGAGTGAAAAGGCCTTTGCCATCGGCATCATCTTGATCATGATCTTCCTGATCATCATTTACCGCATGTCCGGTGTCGTAGCCAACATCGCCCTGTTGGTCTACGTCCTCATTTTGCTGGGCATCCTGAAGTACCTCGATGCGACACTGACCCTGCCGGGTATTGCCGGTATCATCTTGTCCATGGGCTTCGCCGTCGATGCCAACATCCTCATCTTTGAACGATTCAAGGAAGAAGTCCTCAT
>NZ_ONTA01000248.1:0-2200 GCF_900320625.1 Megasphaera sp. DJF_B143 | reverse complement strand
CTGGGAAAATTTGTTTTATAAATGTTAGTGAAAATAAAGCTGGGAATGATGAGGAAAAAGAGCAATTTAGACAATGACTTGACAGCAATGTGAAATTTTCTGTCTACAAGGTAACCGATAAGTACCAGTGTAAACAGGGGCAGCATCGTATGTTCAAGAATGTAAAGGAAAACCATGGTAGGACCTCACTTTGGGTAAAAATATTTGGAACTATATGATTTTCTACTATACGAAACTTTAGTGATTTTGTAAAATAGTAAATATCAAATGAATGTATCGCGATTTAGAATAAGTATAGAAATAAAACCTGATATGCAATGATAATATTGATTTATGGAATATAAAAACAAGGGGAGGGCAAAGGATGTATACGAATGAAGATTTACAGATTTTTGTTGATTTATCCCAGACACTCAGCTTTTCTCAGACAGCACGAAATCTCCATTTGTCTCAATCGACGGTGAGTAAACGGATAAAAGATCTGGAGACAGCATTGCAGGTCATTTTGATAGAGCGGGGGCAGGGCATGAAATCTCTCCGCCTGACACTGGCAGGCGAGAATTTTCTCCCTATCGCCAATGAAATGCTGTCTCTGTGGAAGGATGCCTGTCATCTGGGAAGAGGGCGCTGGCAGTCGTCTTTTACGATTGCCTCTCTGAGCAGCCTGAATATCCAGGTAATCCCAACGATAGCGGATTATCTGCATGAACATATACCGACTACGCATTTACACGTTATGACATCGCATTCGGGACTGATTTACGATCTGGTGGAACGCCATCAGGCAGATCTGGGATTCTCTCTCATTGCACGGGAATATCAGAACACACTGGTAGAAAAATGGTTCAGGGAACCTATGGTTGTGGTCCGGCCGACGGGGACAGAAATTTCCAGTCCCGTCTGCAGTCCCAGGGATCTGCCACAGGAAATGGAAATTTATAATTACAGCGGCATTGGTTTCCAGGCATGGCATGATGAATGGTGGGCGCCGGTCAGTAATAGTTATGTCAGCCTGGATAATGCGAGCTTGGTCCCTCTGATGCTGAATAAGCCGGGACAGTGGTCTGTTATGCAGATTTCCATGGCCCGGCAATTAGCGGCGACGGGACAGTATGTTATACAGAAACTGACTAACCCGCCGCCAGATCGTGTGTATTATCTGGTCACGCATCTGCATCCGACGCAGACAGCAGCACATATTTTATCAGTATTGCGGCCGTGTCTGCAATCTTTTGCCGGTCAGGAAGAATCAGCCGGCGAAGTAATACACAAGGGTTAGCATACTTTCTGCCATGTACTGTAATGCATGGCTATCCCAGTGAAAATCCGGGTTGTGGCCGAATACAGGTTCTTTGTCATAGATGCCTGTGTAATAAAAACAGGAAGGAACAGCGGCACTAAAGTAGGCAAAATCTTCAGAACCGGAGCCGCGTTCCATGGTAATCAACTGGATGCGGTCAGCCATGTGGTGGCGCAGGATGGATTCGACGCGGGATGTGACGGCATCATCGTTTATGCATACTGGGGAGAAGGGAACGACATGAAGCTGGCAGGTACCACCATAAATGGTTTCCGAAGCGGTCAGGATATGCTGCAATGTTTCCAGTATATCCTGACGTTTTTTTTCATTATATGTGCGCAGCGTTCCCTTGAGTTCTGCTGTATCGGGAATGACGTTGGGATTATGGCCGGACTGGAACTGGCCAAAGGTGAGGACGACGCCGTCGCCATCGGCCCGTTTATGGTATACATAGTCCTGAATCTGGGAGATAATGGATACGCCCATCTGAATGGGGCTGATGCAATCCGATGGCCGCGATCCGTGTCCGCCTTTTCCATGGATTGTGATGGTGAAATCGTCACAAGAAGCAGAACATTCTCCATGGCGAAGACCGATGTATCCCTGAGGAAGTCCGCCGGCGACATGCAGTCCCAGAGCGTAATCGACATGAGGATTATGTAATATCCCTGCTTCTATCATGCGGGCAGCGCCGCCGTCTCCTTCTTCCGCAGGCTGGAAGGCGAGGCGGATTGTGCCACGCAGGCAGTTCCGGTGAGCCTGGAGGATGCGGGCGACGCCGAGAAGATTGGCCGTATGTCCGTCGTGGCCGCAGGCATGCATGACACCGGGCGTCTGGGAGGTATAGGAACAACTATATTGCTCTGTCAGGGGCAGTGCATCCATGTCGGCGCGGAGCAG
>NZ_ONTA01000250.1:0-2988 GCF_900320625.1 Megasphaera sp. DJF_B143 | reverse complement strand
GAAAAGTTTGTACCCAAAGGCGGTCCCAATGGCGGTGACGGCGGCCAGGGAGGAAATGTCATCCTCGTGGCTGACCGAAACGTCAATACGCTGGTAGATTTCCGCTATCGCCGCCTGTTTAAAGCCAAACCGGGCGGAAAAGGCCAGGGGAGCAATAAATTCGGCCGCGACGCCGATGACCTGCTCATCCCCGTACCCGTCGGCACGGTCGTGCGCGATGAAGAATCGAACGCTCTCCTCGCTGACCTGAGCCACGACGGACAGCAGGCCATCGTCGCTAAAGGCGGCCGCGGCGGCCGGGGCAACTATCATTTCCGTACCAGTGCCAACCGGGCACCGACCTTTGCTGAACGGGGGGAACCGGGGGAAGAACGCTGGCTGCGCCTGGAACTCAAAGTACTGGCCGATGTAGGCCTTCTGGGGTATCCCAGCGTAGGAAAATCGAGCATCCTGCGCAAAGTATCTGCGGCCCAGCCGGAAGTAGCAGCCTATCATTTCACGACGCTGAACCCCATCCTCGGCGTCGTCAATCTGCCGGATCAACGCAGCTTCGTCATGGCCGATATTCCCGGCCTTATCGACGGGGCAGCCGAAGGCGTCGGTCTGGGTCATGATTTCCTGCGCCATATTGAACGGACGAAAATCCTCATCCACGTTCTCGACGTGTCCGGCAGTGAAGGACGCGATCCCATCGAGGATTATGAGAAAATCAATGGCGAACTGGCAAAATACAGTGAAAAACTGTCGCGGAAACAGCAGGTCATCGCAGCCAATAAAATCGATTTATTATCTGATGATACGAATCTGAAACGGCTCCAGCAGTATATGGATGAACGGGGCCGGGACGTATTCCCTATCTGTGCTATGTCCGGCGAAGGATTGCCGGAGCTGATGGAATATGTCTGGAAACTGCTGGAAACGTATGTGGAAGAACCGGACGAAACGGATGAAGAGGTCATCTATAAACCAGAAGAAAAACCGGATTTTGAAATTCATCGCGACGATGATGGTGCCTTTGTCATTACCGGCCCCCGGATCGAACGGCTCGTCGCCATGACGAATTTCGATGATGACATGTCCCTGCGCCGGTTCCAGCGTATCTGGCGTTATATGGAACTGGACAAGATGCTGCAAAAAGAGGGCATCCAGGAAGGCGATACGGTGCGCATTTATTCCATGGAATTTGAATACCGCAAATAAGGAGATAGAATATGAATAATAAAGATAAAAAACAACTCAAGGCACTGGCCAGCCAGATGCCGTCGGTCATCCAGATAGGAAAGGAAGGACTGTCCGACGCCGTCATCGATAGTGCCCGGGCTGCCATTACCGCCAGAGAACTGGTCAAGGCCCATGTGCTCAATAATGCCGACCTCGATACGGCGGAAACCATGGAAACACTGGCAGGTATGCTGGGAGCCGAACTCGTACAGGTCATCGGCCATTACGGCGTCCTGTTCAAAAAGAAGAAAGATAAATCGCATTACGACTATATTAAAGAGTAGGACAGTGATGGAAGTGGACTGCAAGCAGAGAGATTTTACCAATAAAAAACGCATCGTCGTCAAAGTAGGGTCCAGTACGATTTCTTATGAAAACGGCAAGCTCAATTACCGGCGCATCGAACATCTGGTCCGGGAACTGGCCGATTTGCAAAATCAGGGGAAAGAGATGATTCTCGTCAGTTCCGGTGCGACCAATGCCGGTCTGGCCCCGCTGCACCTGGACCACCGGCCGCGCAGTATCAGGGAAAAACAGGCGGTGGCAGCTGTCGGACAGGGTGTACTCATGCATACCTACGAAATGATGTTCCGCGAATATGGACAAATCGTAGGACAGGTACTTTTGACGCGGATGGATTCCCAGGACCGGAGCAAGTTCATGAATTCCCGCAATACGCTCCTGACCATGCTGGAGATGGGAATCATTCCTATCATCAATGAAAACGATGTCGTCGCCGTCGATGAATATAAAATCGGCGATAACGATACTCTTTCTGCTATGGTCAGCGGTCTCGTCGATGCCGATCTGCTCATCCTTCTCTCCGATATCGACGGGTTATACACGGACAATCCCAAAACACATCCGGAAGCGACCATCATTCCCGTCGTACATACGATTGATAAACACATCTATGAAATCGCCGGTGATGCCGGTTCCAGTATGGGCACTGGCGGCATGCATACCAAAATACAGGCAGCCTCGATTGCTACTGCGGCCGATGTCGATATGGTCATCGCGTCGGGCAGTGAAGACGGCATCATCAGCCGCATCGTCGGAGGAGAGGGCGTTGGTACGCTGTTCAAAGCCAAGGATACGCCTCTTCACTCCAAGAAGCGATGGCTCGTTTCGGGCAGCAGGGCGAAAGGCAGTATCGTCGTGGATAAGGGCTGCCGTGATGCCATCATCGACCACGGGTCGAGTCTTCTTCCCGTCGGGATTACGGCCGTAGAAGGTATATTCCAGGAGGGAGATATCGTCAACGTCCAGTACGATGGCATCATCATTGCTAAAGGGATAGCCAACTACAGCAGCATCAATATCAATGCCATCAAAGGCGTCCAGTCTTCCGATATTCCTAAAGTACTGGGCCATGACGGCATTTATGAAGAAGTCATTCACCGCGATAATCTCGTGGCTATGTATTAAAGGGGGAAGAGGCTATGGAATCAGAAGCCGTCCGGAAAGCCCGGGCAGCCCGGCAGGCATCGTATGCTCTGGCCAATGCGGATACAACAGTAAAAAATAATGCTCTCACCTATATTGCAGATGATTTGCTGGCTCAGGCCAGTTCTATTATGGAGGCCAACGCAGCCGATGTAGCGGCAGCCCGGGAAAAGGGAATGAGCGACGCCATGATTGACAGGCTGACCCTGACGCCGGACCGCATCCGGGGAATGGCTGAAGGAGTCCGTCAGGTCATTGCCCTGCCAGATCCCGTCGGGCAGACGCTGGCATCCTGGGACCGTCCCAACGGCCTGCATATCG
>NZ_ONTA01000315.1:0-2301 GCF_900320625.1 Megasphaera sp. DJF_B143 | reverse complement strand
CTTAAGAGACGACGCATCCTGCCCGGCGATGGTGTCACGGACGATTTGCGCAACTTCATCTTCCGTCAGCTGTTTTGGCATATACTTTTCCAGAACGGCCATTTCAGCCTTTGTCTGGTCTGCCAGGTCAGTACGGCCGGCTTTTTCAAATTCAGCCAGCGATTCTTTGCGCTGTTTCATTTCTTTGGCAATGACTGCTGCCACACCGGCATCATCCAGTTCGCATTTACCATTGATTTCCGTATTTCTAATGGAATTACGGACCATGCGTATGACGGAAAGAGCCGTCTTACCAGCTTCTTTCGCTTTCATTGCCGTTTTCATATCTTGAAGCAGTTCTTCTTTCAGAGACATGATATCACCCTTCTACTCTTTGCGATTATGCTCTATACTTCCGTTTCCGTGCTGCTTCAGATTTTTTCTTTCTCCGTACGCTCGGTTTTTCATAGTGTTCGCGTTTCCGGACTTCGGAAAGAACACCTGCTTTTTGGCAAGAACGTTTGAAACGGCGCAGTGCGCTGTCCAAGGATTCATTTTTACCAACTTTGATTTCTGCCATTCTATATCCCTCCCTCCAAATGTATGTTAGGGAGTGCTTTACTGCACACATTGAAATTATACTCAAAAAGAGCATATTTGTCAATCCGTAAAGTACTGTAGAAAGTGAAGTCATACACTTTCCTCAGGCAGACATCAAGGATGATTGCCTATTATAATCCGGCTTCTTTACGGAGGATATCGGCCTTATCGGTCTTTTCCCAGGGAAGATCCAGATCGTTGCGGCCAAAGTGACCATAAGCAGCGGTCTGTTTGTAGATAGGACGCTGCAGGTCGAGCATTTCGATGATGCCGGCCGGGCGGAGATCAAAGTGTTTATTGATCAGGCTGACGATGACATCGTTATCGACCTTGCCGGTACCGAACGTTTCAACGTGGATAGAAACAGGGCGGGCAACGCCTATGGCATAAGCCAGCTGGATTTCGACTTTATCAGCAAGGCCTGCGGCAACAATATTCTTGGCTACATAACGGGCTGCATAAGCGGCCGAACGGTCGACTTTTGTGGGGTCCTTGCCGGAGAAGCATCCGCCGCCATGACGGGCCATGCCACCGTACGTATCGACGATGATTTTCCGTCCCGTGAGGCCCGAATCACCCTGAGGGCCGCCGATGACGAACCGTCCCGTCGGATTAATATACAGTTTTGTCTTGTCATCGAACAGGCCTTCAGGAAGTTCCGGCTTGATGACGTATTCGAGGAGGTCTTTTTCAATCTGGTCACGTGTTACTTCCGGGCTGTGCTGTGCCGAAATAACAATGGTGTCGATACGGACCGGCTTGCCGTCATCGTATTCGACCGTGACCTGTGTCTTTCCATCGGGACGGAGATAAGACAGCGTGCCATCCTTACGGACTTTCGCCAGGCGGCGTGCCAGACGGTGTGCCAGGGAAATCGGCAGTGGCATGTAATCGTCCGTTTCATTAGTAGCGTAGCCGAACATCATACCCTGGTCACCGGCACCAATCATATCAAATTTATCCTTCTGCCCTTCTTTTGCTTCCAGAGCTTCATCGACGCCCATAGCAATATCTGAAGACTGTTCGTCAAGGGATACGAGGATGCCGCATGTATCGCAGTCGAAGCCGTATTTAGCCCGCGTATAACCGATTTCACGGATTGTTTCGCGGACGATATGTGGAATATCGACATAGCAGGTAGTGGAAATTTCACCTACGACATGGACCATGCCAGTCGTTACCAGCGTTTCGCAGGCAACGCGGGCATTTTTGTCTTTTGCCAGGATGGCATCAAGGATGCTGTCGGAAATCTGGTCAGCCATCTTATCAGGATGACCTTCAGTAACGGATTCAGAAGTAAAGAATTCGCGGTTTTTAGCCATTTGTATATCCTCCTTAACTTTTTTAGTTCCATTTGATACGTATGTAAAAAAAAGCCCTCTCTGACAAGAGGGGGCTACGTATACCCATCTGCCAGTATATACACTGTTGGATTTAGCACCTTTCAATAGATGAAGGTTGCTGCGGCATCACAGGGCCAGTCCCTCCGCCGTCTCTTGATGGAACTATATTTTATTTGACGTAAGATAGTATACCCGATATAGCAGGATAATGCAAGTCTTTTTCAAAAGAAATTTTCCCTGCCCGGTAACACCTATACCGTATCAGGCTTCGGGCACAGCTGTTGTTTTTTCATCCCGGGCATTGTCCTTTGTAACAGGATTGAGTTCGTCCTTCGAAATGGTAAGACGATGCTGGGCTGCTGCCAGGATGAGGTCTGCT
>NZ_ONTA01000251.1:0-7729 GCF_900320625.1 Megasphaera sp. DJF_B143 | reverse complement strand
GGCCCACGGCGCGATTCTCATTTTCGATGAAGTCATGTGCGGATTCCGTACGGCCCTCCACGGTGCCCAGGCCTATTATGGCATTACGCCGGACATGACCTGTCTCGGCACAATCATCGGCGGCGGCCTGCCGGCAGCGGCCTATGGCGGCAAAGCCTATCTCATGGACTGCGTCTCCCCGGCCGGCCCCATCTATCAGGCCGGGACCCTTTCGGGCAACCCCCTGGCCATGACAGCAGGCATCGAAACGCTGCGCATCATCACGGAAGATCCGTCTTACACGGTGCGGGTAACGGCCCATACGACGACCCTTACGGAAGGTCTGCGTCAGAAAGCGGCCGAAGCGGGCGTAGCCGTCTGCGTACACCAGTCCGGTTCCATGTTCAGCCTGTTTTTCACCGACAAAGATGTGAAGAATTTCGCCGACTCGTCTGCCGCCGACCAGGACGCCTTTGCCGTCTATTTCCAATCCATGCTGGAACAGGGTATCTACCTGCCGCCGTCCCAGTTTGAAACGTGTTTCGTCTCCGGCGCCCACACCGATGACGACATCAGACGGACCATTGAAGCCGCCGGCACGGCCTTTGCCGCTGTCGCATCGTATCGTCAAAGCAGGTGATCGCCATGCGTCCCGATTATGAAATGCTGTCCCACCTGTCTCTGTTTTCCGGAATCCACACAGACAACCTGCAGGCCATGCTGCAATGCATCGGCGGCCGCTTCCAGACACTGCATAAGGGAGAATTCCCCATTCTGGCCCGGGATGAAGTCCCCTATGTCGGCATCATCCTTAAAGGGCGGATCCATATGATCCACGAAGACGCCTGGGGCGATACGGCCATCCTGTCTGCCATGGGGCCGGGCGAGTTGTTTGGCGAAACCTTCGCCTGCGGGACCAACCTGCACTCGTCTGCCACCTTCCAGGCCGTCCGTGAAACCCGCATTCTGGCGCTGCCCTTCCGCAAGGTCATCCATACCTGCCAGAACTCCTGCCCGTTCCACTATCAGCTCATCGAAAATATGCTGCGCATGGTATCCGATAAAAATGCCCGGCTCATGGAAAAACTGGAAATCGTTTCCAAAAAAACGCTGCGCCGCAAAATCCTGACCTATCTGTCTTTTCAGGCAGAGCTCCAGGAAAGCCGTACCTTCGAACTGCCTCTGAGCCGCACCCAGCTGGCCGACTATCTCTGCGCCGACCGCACGGCGGTCGCCCGGGAGCTGGCCCGGATGAAACAGGAAGGCCGGATCGATTTCGAAAAAAATACATTTACTCTTTTATAACAAACAGAGGCTGCCCCACTGTGCAAAAAAGCACGATGGGACAGCCTCTGTTTGATGTTTGAAGTCTGACGTTTGGGTTTGATGTTTGAGGTCTGAGGTTTGGCGTTTTCAGTTTGTTTCCGGTGGATATTCCATCTGGCAGCGGCCGGCATCGGATATGGGCTCTTTCTCCTGGAACAGGTCCGCAAGCGCCTGTTCTGCCCGGCCGGCCCGGACACGGTTCAGGGAATAATACACCCATTTTCCTTCTTTGCGGCTCGTCACCAGATGAGTTTCACATAATATTTTCATATGATGAGACAGTGTCGGCTGGGACAGATTCACATGTTCCAGCAGGACACAGGCACAGCGTTCCCCATGCTGCAGCATAGAAAGGATGTGCAGGCGGTTCTCATCGCCCAAGGCCTTAAATAGTTTCGCTGTCTCTCCATACTCCATGTCATACTGCCTCCCGCTATACATAAATGATATTGATACTTATAACCTCTTTTATCTGTAGTGTACTATTGTTGAATACGTTTGTCAATATAGAGAAACATGGAGGAGCGTATCCCTGCTGTTAAAACACCGTATGGATACGCTCCTCTTCGTGCGACTGATGGCAAATATTCTGTCCCTTACATCCGGAACGCTTCCCGGTGCTGGAACAGCAGCTCTGCCAGATGGACCGCCCTGGCCCCTCCCAGAAGCAGCCCTTCCATACAATAATGACAATAGGATACAACTTCATTTCCCTGAAAGCGCTGGCAATAATCACTCATGGCCTGTTTCTGTTCATCCGGCGTATACGGGCGGAACTTGTCCTGGGCATTGGCATTGCGGGAAAAGCGCTGCGGTGCCAGTTTCAGGTTGCGCGGCGGTGCCGGGCGCAGAACGGAAACGCCGCAAAAATTCGTCTGTTCCCGGTTATCCGGCAATTCGGTTATCGAAACGTCCATGCGCTGCAACAGGGTCCGGACGGCATCCTGTTCCCCCATGCGGTCGAAGGCCCGCCAGCAGTCCTGAAGGATCATCGTCCGGCCCGTAAGTTCCGGCAAGGGAAACGATCCGTCCGCCGCGATGTATTCCCAGAGTGAGGTAACGATAACGCCGGGTTTCGATTCTTCCAGGATGGCCGAACAGTTGTGACAGAGGGAATACACCGTATCACCGGGCTGGAAATCTCCCGAGTCCGGCAGGGCCTGCCACTGTTCTTTGTACAAATCGGGCATGAGTCCCGTAAAATGGGGCAATTTGTATTTGGGCACACAGCAGCGCACGACCTGGATGCCATGGGCCGTCATATACTGCTGGATCATCTGGCTCAACTCCGGATAATGCCAGGTAAAGACACAACTGGCAATATAATATGTACTCATCATAAAACCTCCTTCAGACAGGAATACCGTCCGGCCATTGGCAGGCACGGCGTCTGTTCATATAAACAAACAGGGCAGTACTGCACTGACAGTACTGCCCGTAGGAATTTATTTTTTCAGCGCCCCGATTCCATAGGGAATAGACAGGAACAGGACGGCGCCGACTATATTGCCCAGCGTAACGAAAAACAGGTTATAGGCATAGCCGCTGAGGCTGACGGCGGCATCGAAGGGAGCCAGCATGCCGACGGTGAGGACGGTCATATTGGCGATGCTGTGTTCAAACCCGCAGGTAAAGAAGGCGTAGAGACACCAGAATACCATGATGAGTTTGGCCACGTCATTTTTCGTGCGGAAGCCGCACCAGACAGCCAGACAGACGAGGACATTACAGAGGATGCCCCGGGCAAAGAGCACCAGTGGCGGCAGGCTCATCTTCATGGCAGCCGCCGCAGCCAGAGCCTTGCCCGTCGCCCCGACCGGACCGGCCGCCGCCAGAAAGAGCAGCGACAGGATGATGGCACCTGCCCAGTTTCCCAGGTAGCAGACGACCCACAACTTCAGCACGTCCCCGGCCGTCACGGTTTTAAGGCGAAGGCCGTTGAACATGACGAAGGCATTTCCCGTAAACAGTTCTGCCCCGGCAAGGACGACCAGACTCAGGGCGACGCCAAAGGACAGGCCCATGGCAATTTTCGTGAACGGCATAGCCCCCAGGGTGCCGCTTACCGTAAAGGATAAGAGGATACCAAAGCCGATATAGGCCCCGGCCAGTGCCGAGAGAAGGAAATATCCCAGAGGGTTCTTCCGGAGCATGCCGGCTTTCGCTGCCGCACCGGCAGCCGATGCGGCGTATTCGTCGTTGTACATGAGATTCTCCTTATTTGAGCGGCAACGGTTTCTGGAACACATCCAGATCGGCGGGGTTTACGTCCTTGCCTACATAGAACGGTTCCGATTTCAGGCCGACATAGCGGATACCGGACCAGTTGAGAGGACGGTAAATTTCTGCTTTCTTCGGCAGATGTACGTCCTGAAGGATGAATTTGATGAATTCTTCCGGACCGGTACGGTCTACCATGTAGCCGATGTGTTCCTTGCCGCCGGGAGCCGTCGGATCGATATATTTCTTGGCAAAGGCATATACGTTGGAAACGATTTTTACGACGCTGTCCGCATCGGCCCATTTAATGAAATCGACGCCCATGCGCGGATTCTTTTTTCCGGAGCGGCCCAGGAGGGTAATGCGGAAATACTGTTCCTTGCTGCGCGTCCAGGCGCGGTTCGGGCAGGCCCAGACGCATACGCCGCAGCCGATGCATTTTTCCACATTGCGGACCGGACGGAAATTCTTCATATGCAGGGCTTCTACGGAAAGCTGTTTGCACTTGCGGACGCACATGCCGCAGCTGACACACCGCGTGGGGTCGAACTGGGGTTCAGTCATGCCCATGATGCCGAAGTCATGCATACGCACTTTATCACAATCGTTGGGACATCCCGTAAGAGCGACCTTGACGTGAAGATCGTTAGGGAAAATAGCCTTTTCGATGCGTTTTGCCAGTGCCGTCGTATCGTAGTTGCCAAAGGGGCAGACGCGGTTGCCGATGCAGGCCATGACGTTCCGCGTACCGGACGCTTCAAAACCAGCGCCCCGTTCACTCTGATTGATGTCGAGTTCATCAATGATCGGTTGCAGTGCTTTCTTGACTTCTTCCACCTTGTCAAAGGGAATCCCCAGGATTTCAAAGCCCTGACGGATGGTCAGATGGACGTCGCCATTGCCATACGTTTCTGCAATATACTGAATCTGGCCCAATATCTTGGCATTCAGGGAGCCACCGGGGACACGTACACGGGCCGAAGCCACATCGCGATGCTTCGTTACCCGGAAAGCGTATTTCTTTAACTTACCACAATTCATATCCATGGCTATATCCCTCCTAGTCAATCATCGAACTGATTTTCGTATATTTGAACACCGGTCCGTCCTGGCAGATATAGATGTCGCCGATGCGGCAGTGACCGCATTTTCCCAGGCCGCAGCACATCTTGCGCGATTCGGACAGCCAGATATTTTCCACGTCGAAGCCGATTTTCTTCAACTCCAGGATGGAGAATTTAATCATCGGCGGTGGACCTACGACGACGGAGATGGCATTGGGCATGTCTTCAAAAGTCAGGTCAGGAATGTATTTGGTAACCATGCCGACGTGGCCCGTATAGCCTTCGGGAGCCCGGTCGACGGTAGTGATGAGGGAAATTCCTTTTTCAGCCCAACGTTTCTGATCTTCCTTAAAGAGAATGTCGTCCGGCGATTTAAAGCCGACAATGACTGTCAGCTTCTTGCATTCATCCATGTGGTCGGCAAAGTAATCGATGACGCCGTGGATAGGCGACAGGCCCGACCCGCCGGCGACGAGGATGATTTCCTTGCCCTTGAACATATTGACATCGAAGCCGTTGCCATAGGGTCCGCGCATGAAGAAATAATCGCCGACGTAGTTTTCGAAGATTTCGTCCGTCAGCGAGCCGACGCGGCGGATGGTGAAATCGAGGGAATGGTCCGTAATACCGCTGACGGAAATAGGCGCTTCCCCGTATTTCGGGATGGAAATTTCAAAAAACTGGCCCGGCTTGACCGGATGTTCGTCGCCGCGGTCATAGGACATGCGGAATGTATATTCCAGTTCGGCATGTTTGATGACTTCCAGAATTTCCGAACGGAAAGGCAGATATTCATTATTGACCATTTTCCAGTACCTCCTTCATGCCCTGGGGCAGCTTTTCATTAATGCAGTGAGTGAGCGAAATGTATTCCGGACAGATGGCATCACAGCGGCCGCAGCCTACGCACATCTGAAAACCGGCTCTCTTCTTGAAATCGAGGACTTTGTGCAGTACCTTGAAGCGCATCCGTTCGCCCGCTTTCTGCCGGAAACAGCCCCCGCCGGCGACGAGCGTATAGTCGTCGAACATGCAGCTCGTCTGTACACGGCACCGTTCACCGGCCTTGCCGTTTTCCGTGTAGAAGATATCCTGCATGGACCAGCAGGTACAGGTCGGGCAGGCCAGGGTGCAGCGGCCGCATTTGATGCAGCGTTTGTCGTATTCATCCCAGATAGAACTCTTGGCGATGGCCGATGTCAGGTTGTCCGGGATATGGACTTCCACATCGTCTTTTTCCACGTGATCGGCTGTCACGTCGCAAGTTCCTTCGGCATGATTTTTCAGGGCAGCCGCCAGGGTTTCATCAGGACAGTCCACATAATACATGCCATCTTTAAAATTGACAGCCGCATCATAATTGGTGCTCACGTTGGTACCCATAGACACGCAGAAGCAGCCGTCAAAGGTATGGTCACAGCCCATGACGACGAATTTCACCTTGTCCCGCAGAGTCTTATAGTAGTAATCTTCCGGCCCGTTCTGGAGGAACATATAATCGAGTCGTTTCACGGCATGCAGATCGCAGCTGCGCAGGAAAATGATGGCTCCTTTTTTGGGAAATTCCGATTCCTGCACGCTGTGTTCCGTAAAGTAGAACAACACCTGACATACAGGAATCAGGATTTCTTTAAAGGAATAATCAGACCGTGCGTCCCAGACGATATCGGCGGGATCGGTCACTTTGCCATAACGGATGACATCGGTTTCGGAAAACCGGCCCGTACCGGCAAATACGGTAGGAGCGTACACATCGTACGTCCCGGACCAGGATTTAAAGGCGTCGGCCAGAGCCCGTCTGCTCAATTGATACCCCATTCTGTTACCTTCTTTCTCTTGTATTCACAAGAAACCATAACAAAAAAACTGTAATTTATAACCAAAAGAAAAATTTCACATACTATGTCGTAATAGTACGGTATCGTATTGACAAGTGTATGCTATCAGAAAAAATGAGTTCCTTCTGTTGCTATGGCAACGAAAAGAACTCATTTTGCTGTTTACCTATATCTATATTTCATTCTTAATCATTTTAATTTGCACATAAGTAATCTTTATTTCTTATTGATTTATCTGGCAGACATGTTACATTATTTTATGATTTATTTACAATCTGTGTGTTCCCGCAAATGGTGTCGATCCAGGCAAAGAGTTCGTCCAGATCATAATCTCCGGCGTGGCCCCGTCCCCAGGGAACGGCAAAATCTACGTCATGGCCGGTCTGCTGCAGGCACAGGGCCAGAATAGCCGGTACGACCAGAGACGTGTCACGGTCTTTGCTGCCATGGCGGATCCGCCAGTGGGGAGCAGTGGTGACATCCCGTTTGCCGATGAAATAAAGCGGATTCAGGAGATGAATGAGTTTACTATCCGCCTGGTATGCTTTACCGGCTGTATTATATTTCTTCCCCCAGGGAGTGAAATGACGGGCATTGATGGTTGCACTACCGAATTCACTGTTTTCCCCTGCTGAAAGGTCCAGCGAGTCGAAGGCAGGAGCTGCCTTGAGACGGGTTGCATACACGGCGTATTTTCCCAGATCCATATCGGTTACAACGCCATTGTGGATGGTCAGCCAGTCCATACCGGACAGGTCCGTTCCTGAATCGAGAGCCGTCTGGGCCGATTTCATGTATAATTTCTTGATATATTCCTTGAACGTCCCTTCGCCGTTCTTGTCCAGAGTCAGAGCTGTTCCGTCAGGAGCCGTAAGGTGCAGTCTGTTCACATAGGCAGGAAAGGCCTTGCGCAGGACGGCGGAAACGGCTTTCTGCTGGTCGCTCATTTCCGTGCCTTTCTGTTCTTCTGCCGGTGCATCGGCAGGCCGGTCCAGGACGAGCATATTCTGATTGTTGCTGTCCGTACTGCCCGGGCTGGCAACGACCGGTCCCGGCCCCATGGGAATCGTCTGACCGCCGGCCTGGAGAAATGCAGGCATCGCCCCTATGGCATTATTCTGATGATAGTCCGTCACGTCTCCAAAGACCCATTCATAGGCCATATCGGCATGTTCCAGATCGGTAATAGGGCAATAATCACTGGAGGCAAAGATATCGTCCCGTTCCTCTGCTGCCCCCAGGGCTTTGAGATACGGTTCGTACTCTTTGCTGTTCCCCGTCGCCCCGATGAGGGCCGAAAGG
>NZ_ONTA01000253.1:0-2962 GCF_900320625.1 Megasphaera sp. DJF_B143 | reverse complement strand
TTTACAATACATATATAAGGACAGTTTCGTATACCAGTAAACATGTTTTATATTTTATTGTTTTCTTATTTTTATTCTTTATATTATTCTCTCTTTATGCTCATATCATAATTCTTTTCAAGTGTCTTTAATAGGCTATTATTATGACCAAAACTTAAATTTCTTTGTATCTTCCATGATTTTTCTCTATTTATAAGGAGGAATGACATTGAAACTTGGTTTTATTGTGCCACAAACCCATGTCCGTCTTTTAACCAAACTTGTCGGACAATTTTCCCAGATAGAAATTACACCGATTATCTACGATGCCATTTTTGACATTCCTTTCTGCATTGAAGGGCGACAGCAGGAATTCGATCAGCTTTTATTTTTGGGAGAAACAGCCAAACTCTATACGCAGGCCAAGGTCACTCCCAGTATTCCTTGGGAATTTGTCGAACATTCCCACGCAGGATGTCTGAATTATTTGTTTCAGCTTACCCTGCAGGGGCATAATATATATCATCTGGTAACCGATATACAGGATCACCAGCTCGTCTTCGACATTTATGAAGAGCTGGGCATTCCCCTCGACCAGACTCACATCGTCTTTGCTCCTGTATATGATTTTAATGAAGCCTATATTGAAGAGACGCTCCAATTTTTCAAAAACCAATATCGGTTTAATAAAGATATTGCCTGTCTGACCAAATTTGCCAAAGTATACGAACCGTTAAAAAAACTGGGCTATCCCGTAGCCTGCGTCGTCCCTACTTTATTAGATATTTACAACAGTCTTCAGAAAGTATATACGACGTATTTGTTTACGGTCAGCCGGGAAAGCCAGTTTGTCATCATCTACGTCGGCATTGATGATTTCAAAAACGACAGACTGCCTTATACAGAACGTAATGAATATCAGGGTATGCTGGAAAATGTCAACGTTATCAAACACATTTACGATTTATCCGTAGAAATTGAATCTCCTGTTTTCCACGTTACGGAACAGTTATTTATGTTTTTTACCTCCCGGGACATCATCGAACGGCGAACAAGGGGATTGGAAGATTTTTCCATGTTCGAAACTATCCGGGAAAATACGGCCAGCACTATCAGTGTCAGTATTGGCTTTGGCAAAACGGCCATAGAAGCACAATATCATGCCCGTATCGGATTGAACCGGGCACGTCACGGCGGCGGTAACCGTATTTATCTCGTCTATGATCTGCATCACATATACACCCCTATTGATCGGCAGCCGGAACCGCACCCTAATATTTCCAACGAATTTCTGGAAATCAGCCAACGGACCGGCATTGGCGCACTGACAATCAGTCATCTTCATTCGTTCATCCTTCAAGCCGGGAAAAATGAATTCACAACAGCAGAAATTGCAGATTTCCTGAAAATCACGCCCCGGTCGGCAGCCCGCATGATTAATAAACTATTGGAAAAAGGGTATTGTTTTGAAGTAGGAAAAAAATATCAGCGCAAAACAGGCCGCCCCAGCCGTATTTTGCAATTCAAGCTATAGCATGCAATTTATTAGCCGTATACAGTCCGTTATTTACCGTAACAGGGCAAAGTAGCCAGGGCCTTACCGATTTTTTACACAACCTTTATCTTACCTGTATGTTCACCACCTATGATATATGGGTAAACAAATCACAGGCAAAGGTGGGGATTTTCATGGCAAAGACGTATGTACTGGATACGAATGTCCTGATTCAGGCACCGTATGCATTGCAATGTTTTGAAGAAAATCATCTCGTACTGCCCTTAGTCGTCCTGGAAGAACTGGACGGACTGAAAAAAGCAGAGGGCGAGCGGGGTTACAATGCCCGGCAGGCAATCCGCATTCTGGAACGGCTGCGGCTGTCCGGCGATCTGCTCACGGGAGTATCTCTTCCCAACGGCGGTACACTCCGCATCGAGACCAACTGTATCCATGAAGAGCTCCCCGACTCGCTTCCCGACGACCGGTCCGACAACCGCATCCTGAAAGTATGCTGCCACCTGCGCAGTCTGGAACCTATACTGGTAACCATGGATCTGCTGCTTCGTCTGAAAGCCCAGGTTCTCGGTATCGAAGCCCAGGATTTCAGTACGGAACAAATCAACGTCCGCCAGCAGCCTTATCTGGGCCGCAGCGACTGGTACGTGGCAGAAGATGCATTTGCCTCGTTCCGTGCTGACGGCATCGATCCAGCTGCCCTCTACCAGCTCGGCCCCGACGGTCATCCCCGTCATCCGTCCTTGTACGAAAACGAATTTCTTCTCCTGCGGGCCGATGCCTCACGGAATAAGACCCACCTGGGCTGCGTCCGCCATGGCCGGGCTGTGCCGCTTTTATATGCCGATGCTGCGCCCTACGGCGTCCGTCCGCGCAATGCCGGCCAGTATTTCCTGCAGGAAGCACTCATGCGCCCCGCCGATGAAGCACCTCTGGTCATCGTCAAAGGCCAGGCCGGTACTGCCAAAACATTTTATTCCCTTGCCGTGGGGCTGGAAAAAATCGTCAATCATCCTACCGGGGAATATCGCCGCATCCTCATTTGCCGTCCCAACGCCCAATTCGATACGGACATTGGATTCCTGCCCGGTGATGAACAGGAAAAAATAGCACCTCTGCTGCGCCCTATCCGCGACAATCTGGAACAGCTCGTCGATGGCAATGAAGACCTGCGCTATGAAAACGAGCAGGAAGTGGCCGAGCGGATCGACGAAATCTTTGACCGGCAGATCATTCAGGCAGAAGCCCTCAATTTTATCCGCGGCCGGTCTCTTGAAAAAACCTATCTGATCATCGATGAAGCCCAGAACATGACACCCAACCAGGTCAAAGGCATTATTACCCGCGCCGGGAAAGGCACCAAAATCATTCTTCTCGGCGACACCAACCAGATTGACCGGCCATTTCTCGATGAGCGGACCAACGGCCTCATGTATGCGGCAGAAAAAATGAAAGAAAGTCCTCTCTGCT
>NZ_ONTA01000254.1:0-3341 GCF_900320625.1 Megasphaera sp. DJF_B143 | reverse complement strand
CTCCGGGCCAGCGAATACGCCAGCTGCTTCCGGTCCAGACTGCCTGCATGCTTGTCTAAGATCGTCCCGCCGCGGCCAATCATGAACCACTGGGGCACTTCATATACATTATATATACCGGCCGTTTCCATACTGGCAAAATACAAGGGCATATCGTACGGCCAGGCAGACTCAATCTGCTGCCGCGCCGCCTCTCCCCGATCCAGGCAGACGGCGACAAAATACACCTCCCGGCCCTGCTCCCGGTACATCTCATCCAGGACAGGCAGCTCTTTTGCAGCCATGTCGCTCCAGCTCATCCAGAAATACAGGAATACGGGCTTCTTATTATAAAGAGACTGGATCGACACGGAATGACCGGCCTGGTCGGTCAGGGACACATTGTGGGCCAGCACCTCCGTCTGCGAGCGGGATACCGCTTCGGCCTCCTTGATTTCCTCCTTCGTCAGGACATGGGGATACGGCTCCGGCAGATACCCGATGGTCAGGCCAATGCAAAGCAACGTCAGCAGCACAACAACTTTCTTCCTGAGTGGCAGTTTCCTCCACATGTCTTTCATATCATTTCCTCCATGCCCATAACATATTATGTAAATAATTGTACCATAGTAAGGCCAGAGAAAGAAGTGGAATTGGCAAGCGGAAAGGGCCGTAGGTCGGGAAGGACCGTTGGTCGTAGTTCGTGGGTCGTTCGTCGTAGGTTGTTCGTCGTTGGTCGTTGGTCGTTCATCGCATGAGGAAAGGTTAGCAGTCAACAGCTGGCCGCTAGTGGCTATATTATAATATTATACAATTTAATAAAATAAATATACAGTATTAACACTGCATCAGCATTAGAAAAAATAAGGCTGTTGAGCCCTTGTTCCTTTTTGACAGGTTCTCTCCCCTTTTGCTATGATTTATTCATCACGTTTGCAGCATGTGCAAACGTATCATGCAAAATAATTTCACATCCTGAAAGGAGAATCTCTGACATGGAACTGAATGACGTATTATCTTTTGACGAGGCTATTGAAATTATGGACGAGCCGGAATATCTGGAACTGGCACCGGGTGAATACGATTTCACCGTACAGGATGTGGCCTTTTCGACCTATGAAGGCAGCAGCAAGATTCCTTCGTGCCCCATGGTAGAGGCGAGACTATCTGTCGTGACCGATGAGGGAGAAACGGAAATCATCGACCGCTTCTACTATTGCCGGAAAATGCGGTACAAACTCTCCAGCTTCGCCCGGACACTGGGACTGGCCCGGGTCGGTGACAAAATCACCATCGAATGGAAGAAACTCATAGCAAAACAAGGGCGCGCCCGCATCTCCCTCCGGGAATACAACGGGAAAAAATACAATCAGATAGACCGCTACATCGTCCCGACAGACGAACCGGCCCCGTTCTGACAGGGAAGGGTCGTAGTTAGTAGTTCGTTCATCGTTCGTCGTAGGCCGTAGGTCAGTGGTTAGTGGTTAGTGGTCAGAAAAGGCAGGATCTCCCTGCATGGGTATAGCCTGTTACTTAACGATTTGATATAAAATCGCAGTCAGCGGTTAGCAACTAGCAGCTGGTTTGACGGACTGGGGATCTTTGCCGTCCCCGTGAGGGGAAGGAGGGCCACGGAGTGGCGGAAGGGGCCTCATTTTCATCAAATCAGCATACAGGACCCACGACCTCCGGCCGTGGGTCCAAAAAGGAGGCGATCATATTTCTTATATATCAACTCATATACACGAATTACTGGATGCCATCGATCCGGCCAGTTGTACGTACAGTGAATGGTGCGAGGTCGGCATGGCCCTCAAGTATGAGCAGTTCCCCCTGTCTCTCTGGGAGAGCTGGAGCCGCCGCGATATGGCGCGCTTCCATGACGGGGAATGTGCCTGCAAATGGGCCTCGTTCCGCAAGTCTTCCGGGGTCTGCGTGACCGGGGCGACGCTGGTCAAGATGGCCCGCGACCGGGGATATAGTGACCCCGATGAAGTCTGGACGCTGGATACGCCCATTTCCATCGTATCAGCCGACGAGGAACTTCCCCAGCGCATGGACACGGTTCCTGCCCTGTCTCGTGACGGCAGGGACAATCCCCTTACAGAGCCGCCGGATCCCTGGGACGGCCTCAGGGAGACGAAGACCTTTCTCTCCCGCCTGTTCCGGCCCGGTGAATTCGTCGGGTTTTCTATGCGTTCCTATCAGCATAAACACCGCTATATTCCCCGTGGCCGGGGCATTTATTTCCGCACGCAGGACGATATCCTGAAGGCCATCGATACCTATGGCGATGTAGAAAAAGCCCTCGGGTCTTATGACCCTCTTGCCGGTGCCTGGGTACGCATCAACCCTCTGGACGGCAAGGGTATCCGCAACGAGAACGTCAGCGAGTACCGCTATACACTGGTAGAATCGGATGAACTTTCCTTACAGCAGCAGCTCTCATGGATACGCAGCCTCAGATTGCCCACAGTTGCGCTTGTAAACAGTGCTGGAAAAAGCATCCATGCCGTCGTACGCATCGATGCCGGCAGTGACCCGGACCTCTACAGCCGGCGCGTAGACTACCTCTATCAGTATTGCCGCCGTCAGGGATTTATTGTAGACATGCAAAATAAAAACCCGTCGCGCCTCATGCGCCTGCCCGGCATCTGGCGAAGCGGACACAAGCAGTACCTCATCCCCTTTACGCCGGGCACCCGGACCTTCGACGAATGGTACGAATACGCCGAGAACAGCCGCGACAACCTGCCGCCGCTGCAGCGTCTCTCCGCTGTCTGGGACGACATGCCGCCCCTGCGGCCGGTCCTCATCGAAGGGCTCCTGCGGCGCGGACACAAGATGATGGTCGCCGGACCCAGCAAGGCGGGGAAATCCTTTGCCCTCATCGAACTGTGCATTTCCATTGCCGAAGGACGGCGCTGGATGGATACGTACCAGTGCGCCCAGGGGCAGGTCCTGTACATCAATTTCGAACTGGACGAACACTCCTGTTATCACCGCTTTGCCGACATCTACAAGGCCATGGCCATCGCAAATCCCCGGACGGATCAGGTCGTCCTGTGGAACCTGCGCGGCTACTCGGAATCGCTGGAGACACTGCTCCCCAAACTCCTGCGCCGTATCCACCACGAAGACTTTGCGGCCATCGTCCTCGACCCGATTTACAAAATCACCGACGGCGACGAAAACAGCGCCCACGACATGGGCATCTTCTGCAACCAGCTGGACCGGCTATCGACGCAGAAACAGTGCGCCGTCATCTACTGCCACCACTACAGCAAAGGCAGCCAGACCGTCAAAAAAGCACAGGACCGGGCATCGGGCTCAGGCGTCTTTTCCCGTGACGCCGACGCCAT
>NZ_ONTA01000256.1:0-2015 GCF_900320625.1 Megasphaera sp. DJF_B143 | reverse complement strand
CGCATGCTCTGGCATGTGAATCCCCGCAACCAGGATGCGCTCTGCGTCTACTATTTTTCCTGGCTGTACAGCAATAAGGGGGTCATCTTGGGACGGCTCATCGGCCAGTCCCTGAAAGCCGGACTTATTCCCCCGGCCTTTGTCCGTACCATCCGGGCGGCCGGCGACCTGGCACGGGTCACCCTCCGGCGGGAAGAAGAGGGCCGCCGCTATGAAGAGGAAAAAGAAGAACGGTAATATATAGTTGAACGAGGATGTTAGGTAATGACGACACTGTTTATCGCTGAAAAACCGAGTATGGCCCGGGAACTGGCCCGCTGCCTGCCTCCACCGCAGCAGCGGGGCAATGGCTTCATCCGCACGGGCGGGGGTATCGTGACCTGGGCATACGGCCACGTCCTCCAGCAGGCGGAACCGCAGGACTACGATGGCCGTTATAAGACGTGGCGCGCAGAGGACCTGCCCATCATACCGCAGACGTGGAAACTTCTGGTCAGCCCGGCGAGTAAGGACCAGTTCCGGATCATCTGCCAGCTCATCGAACAGGCGGATACGCTGGTCAACGCCGGCGACCCGGACCGGGAAGGGCAGCTGCTCATCGATGAAATACTGGACTATATCGGCAATACAAAGCCCGTCCGGCGCATCCTCCTCAATGCCCTCGATGAAAAAAGCATTCATGAGTCCCTGGCGGATTTGCGGGATAACGGCGATTTCCGCCACCTGAAAGAATCGGCCCTGGCCCGCAGCCGGGCCGACTGGCTCATCGGTATGAACCTGTCCCGGGCGTACACCCTGGCGGCCCGCCGGCAGGGGCATAAGGTGGTCCTGCCCATTGGCCGGGTAAAGACGCCGACCCTGGCCCTGGTCGTGCGCCGCCAGCGGGAACTGGATGATTTCAAGCCCGTCACCTATTACGTCGTCAAGGCTGATTTCCGTCATCCAAACGGCCTGATCACGGCGCAGTGGCAGCCGAAGGATACGCAGGCCGGCCTCGACCCGGAAGGGCGGGTCATCGACAAGGCTCAGGCAGAGGAACTGCTCTCCAGGCTGGAGGCTGATCCCGGCGGGACGATTGCCGAACGGAAGAAGACGAAGAAAAAAGAAGCACAGCGACTGCCCTTATCCCTCTCGGCTCTTCAGGTACTGGCAGGCAGGCGCTACGGGTACAGCCCGCAGCAGGTCCTGGATACGGCCCAGCAGTTGTACGAACGGAAACTGACGACCTATCCCCGGTCTGATTGCGAATACCTGCCGCTCAACCAGCGCAAGGACGTGCCGCGCATACTGGACAACCTGCGGCAGATACAGGCAGGACAGCTGCCGGGCTGGGTTTCCGGCGCCGACCCGTCCATCAAGAGCCGGGCCTGGAACGACAGCAGGATTACAGCCCACCACGCCATCATTCCGACGACGGTGCGCTGCGATTTTGCCCATCTGAACGCAATGCAGCAGCATGTGTATTATCTCATTGCCCAGGCTTATATCGCCCAGTTCTATCCCCTGTACGAATACGATCAGACGAAGATTACCATCGAAGCGGCAGGAGAACAGTTCGCCGCCCATGGCAAAATCGTAACCCAGTGGGGATGGAAAGAGCTGTACCGCAACGATAAGAATCAGGAAGACGACGAAGCCAAAGGAGATCTGCCGGCCGTCCGCAAGGGGGACAAGGTCCGCTATGAAAAGGGGAACGTCGATCAGAAGCAGACGAAGCCGCCGCCGCGGTTCACGGCGTCTACGCTTTTGGCTGCCATGAAGGAAATATATAAATATGTTAAAGACGATTCCCTGAAGAAGAAACTGAAGGAAGTGCAGGGCATCGGCACGGAAGCGACGCGGGCCACCATCATCAGTGAGCTCATCCAGCGTAAATTTCTCGTCGAAGAGGGAAAGAAGAAATATCTGAAACCGACGGATATGGCCTATCTCCTCGTCGATGCCCTGCCCGATGCCATGGTCTATCCTGACGAAACGGCCATCTGGGAAGACCGGCTGTACAAGATGAGTGAGGG
>NZ_ONTA01000257.1:0-5904 GCF_900320625.1 Megasphaera sp. DJF_B143 | reverse complement strand
ACATCTGGGTTACGGCGGCAAAGGACCGGCTGGCATCGTCCAGTACTTTGACATCCTGTGGCGACGCGCCTTTCTGGGGCCCGAAGATATAAGCAGCACCCCAATTCCCGAACAGCGGATTGGTTACGTCACAGGCGACATCAAAGGTACAATCTTTCAGGACCGGCAGGACCTGGGAATCATCTACAGATGCGATACGCCCTACTTCCTGCCCGCCTGTGCCGACCGGCTGGCCCTGAGCATCGCGGAAAATATAACCGAGAGCCTGAAGCATACCGACGCCGCAGTCACTGGTCGAACTGCCTCCCAGTCCGATGATGAAATGGCGGATGCCCGTTTCTATAGCCTGCGCCATGACCTGACCGACACCATACGTCGTCGTGTGCAGGGGATTGCGCTGTGCAGACGGTACTAGGCCTAATCCGGCAGCCCCGGCCATTTCAATAACGGCCGTCTCCATGTCCGGCAGACAGCCATACGCACAGGACACGGCTTCCCCTAAAGGTCCCTGGACACCGGCATAGCGGAGCTGTCCGCCCAGTCCATCGACGAGGGCTTCAACGGTTCCTTCCCCACCGTCAGCCAGGGGCTTGACGATGACCTGGACGGGATGACCGCCATAAGCTTTGCGGATACCGGCTTCAATGGCCCGGCCAGCTTCAACAGAAGTCAGACTATTTTTCAAGGAATCAATGGCTACGACGACTTTCATGATACTCTCTCCTCTATGTGCGAACTCGTAAGACTGTATTTCTCTATGCCTACAGTGTAGCAAAAAGAGGATGATCTTCCTATGTTATAAAGCACAAAAATATATCGTATTTTTGTGCTTAAAGCCATGGAAGGGTAGCAATGTAAAGCGTCACGGCATCGTGGAATACCCGCGGATTGAGCCCCGTCGCCTCACCAATCCGTTTCAGCCGGTATTGCAGAGTATTTTTATGGATACAGAGAATCCGCGCCGTCTCCTGTATGGATAAATTCTGTTGGTAATAGACCTGTAGCAGATGAATATCTCGTTCTGTCAAATGCTGACAAATGTCCTTCTGATAGCGGCGGCGTATCGGGCCATCCAGGCTTTGCAGCAAGAAAGCTAACTTCATCTCGTCGGCATGAACGCAGAAAATCTGTCGGTCCTCTGCCGACTGCAAGGCCATTTTGGCAAAACGGTACGATTCGTGGATACGGTGAAATGATTCTTCTGTCCCGATTCCTGCAAAAATGCCCGGGTAGAACCATTCTTTCCAGCGTGGCAGTTTCCGGTCCCAATCCGGATAGACCTTGCTGGGAATGAGCACGACAACGGTACTGGGATAAATATACGTGTATAAGGTCATCCCCAGGCTTTGGCAATCCTCTGCCATCTTCTGGCGGAAATCCCCGGCCCGGCGTGTACCTTCATGCCAGCGGAACACCACTGCGACATACTGGCTGCCCGCCAATGCCGGCTGGTCTTCAACCAGCTGCTGCACCATGTCTTCGTCATGATAAATCAGAGCCATGACCTGACGGCTGCGGTGTTCTTCTTCGCTGAACACCTCCTGGCTCAGCCGGTATTCCTTGAGAAATACCTCGCATATTTTCGTCAGCAAAAAACCATACTGGCCGACAACAGCCGGTTCCCCCGTAATCCCGACTACACCCAGTACCAGTCCATCCATGATGATCGGATAATTGACGCCCTTACTGACACCATCTGTCGGCCGGTCATCCTGTACGGTCTGGACCTGACCGGTCCGGGCGGCGGCGTGGCCGGCCTTGTGATACGTCCCAATGCGCTTGTCATCGGTACTGGCCATAATCTGCCCATGACAGTCAATAAAATTGACGTCCCAGCCGACGACTACCTTGGCTGAATCGACAATCTGCTGGGCTAATTCATCGGTAATGCGTACTTTCACACTAATACCTCTTTTCCTTCATGAAAAACATCTCACGACAAGGCCACATCCAGGGCCATCATCAGTGTGAATCCCAGGGCAAAGGACAGGACGCCCATATGGGAGTGTTCGCCAGCCGACATTTCCGGAATGAGTTCTTCGACGACGACGTAGCACATGGCCCCGGCGGCCAGACTGAGGAGATAAGGCAGGACCGGAACGATGAAGGCCGTCAGTGCGATGGTCAGGGCCGCTCCGATGGGTTCTACGATGCCCGATAAGACGCCTCCGAGAAAGGCTTTATGCCTGCCCACACCGGCGGCCTTGAGCGGCATGGAGATAATAGCCCCTTCGGGCAGGTTTTGCAAAGCGATGCCCAGCGACAAGGCCAATGCTCCGGCAGTACTGATACCCGTCTGACCGGCCAGGAGACCCGCATAGACGACACCGACGGCCATGCCCTCGGGGATATTGTGCAGCGCCACGGCCAAAACGAGCATCGTCGTCCGCTGCAAATGGCTGTGTGGCCCTTCAGCCTCCTCGCTGTACATGTGCAGATGCGGTACCAGCCGGTCCAGGGTCAGGAGCAGGAAGATGCCCAGCCAGAACCCGGCCACAGCCGGCACGAAAGCGAATTTCCCCAACGGCGCCGATTCTTCCATGGCCGGAATCAGGAGACTCCAAATTGAAGCAGCGATCATGACACCCGATGCAAAGCCCGTCAGCCCCCTTTGGACCTGGCGGTCCAATTCCTGCTTCATGGCATAGACGCAGGCCGCTCCCAAAGATGTTCCGACAAAGGGAATAAGAATCCCTATGACAGCATTTTCCATAACAACATCCCCTTTCGTATATATCATGATTTGATATTCACTATTGTTATAATCTCATTATATACAAAAAAGAACTGCCCCCGCAAGACAGCTCTTTTCATAGTTCATCAAAATAGTGTTATCGGATGATGGTAATCCGGTCGGTTGTCCTCTGGGGCGTCCGCTGGTAGGAAATGTCCGGGATTCCCAGCGCCATCAGGAAGCTCAGTCTGCATCCCTGGGGAATCTGGAACTGCGCTTCGATTTCAGGAAATGTCCGGGCCAGTGCTACGGCAATGCCGTCCCAGACCGTGCCCAGTCCCAGGCTGGTGGCATAGAGTTCCAGGTACGATAAGGCAATGACCGGATCGACGGTCTGGCAGACCGATGCCGCCGTTTTTGTATCGACAGAAGCGACAACTAAGGCCGGAGCTCCCCGGTACACCAGATCCTTCCCTGCCCGCTTGCTGGCTTCTGCCATTTCTTTTATGATAAAAAGAGGCGAATCGGCACGAACAGTATTCAGGCAATCGTATGTAATCTTCCGGATTTTATCCATTTTTTTGCGCGTCGCTACCAGAGAAAAATGAACAGATGGCGCGTTGACCCCTGTCGGCGCATAGGCCAGCATTTCCGTAAGTTTGTCCAGCTGTTCCTGTGACAAATCTTCTTTTTTATAAGCCCGGGTGCTACGCCGCGATTTTATCAGCTTCAGCAACTCTTCATGATTCCCATAGGATACAGTACCACATTGTTCCGGTTGCAGTCCGCCAAAGGACAGAGCTCCTTTCGGGCAGACGAGCATACAATGCTGGCAGGCCAGGCACCGCTGTTCGCCTCCGGGCAGATAGCGGGGAATCTTTTCTTCGTCAAATTCCAGACAAGCGGCTACGCAGTCCCGGATACACAAGCCACAATGGATACATGCTTCTTTTTCTACCGTAATCGTACGCTGAATCATGTATATTCTACTCCTCTCTTCTGCTAGCAACAGCAACCATTATCCCCGGCGTTATCTGCCACGGGAGTAACGCCAAAGGGACCGAAATGGACGGACCGGTCACCGTAGACGGTAAAGGCCGGAGCGTACCGCGTTTCTGAAAGCATGGAGGCCAGATTGCCACTGACCAGCATGGGTTTTCCCGTCACGAAATGATTGTTCATATCGAAATCAAAGGCATGAGGATGTCCGGAGATCGTACCGCGGTACACCGCTGCCTGACCATAATCCTCGCATGCATCTTCCAAATCAGTCAGTTTGAATACCCGCACCGTCCGTTCCGAAAAATGGGCAAAGCCGACTTTTTCTTCAATCGCTTCATTTCCCAGGTCAAAATTGCGGATAGACATGTAGACGAAATCCATGAATCCCGCTTTATTCAGCATGCGTCGGAAATCTTCAAAATACATGGCGCCGCTGATGCATTCACCGTGCAGTACCGGGTCGGCATAGAGTTCATCGGGAATGCGGCGGTCTGTAAAGACATCGGAAAAGTACAGTTCACCACCCGGTTTGAGGACACGCCAGATTTCGTTAAATATCTGTTGCTTGTACGGTGACAGATTGATGACACAGTTGGAAATGACCACATCGATGGAATTATCAGCAATTCCCAGAGATTTCAAATCTTCAATGTAGCCTTTTTTAAATTCCACATTCGAGGCCCTGTACCCAAAGCGCTTGTACTGCTCTTCTTCATGGCGCAGGGCAATATCGAGCTGTTCCTGGGTCATATCAACGCCGATGACATGGCCTTTTTCGCCGACCAGTTTGCTGGCTACGTAAACGTCGCGGCCAGTGCCGCATCCCAGATCCAGTACGGTCATGCCCTCCAGCAGGGGAGGAATCGGTGACCCACAGCCATAATAGTGAGTCACGATTTCATCATCAATGAGGCTGAGCGTTTCCCGCACTTCTTTGGGCAGTCCCGTGGAAGAACAGCAGCAGGCTTTCGTTTTGAGGTCTTTCGTTCCATCCAGCACCTTACCATAATATTCTTTGACTTGTTCTACGATTTCATTCATAGTATATTCCTCCTATCAGCATTCATCACAAGGTGTCTGCCCTTCCCGCTTTTCCCGTTGGACGAGTTCCTGAAAAAACGAAGCCAGACAACGGATACATTCTTCATCGAGAGCATAATAATGCCAGCGGCCTTGTTTGCGGTCCCGGACCAGATGACAGTCACAGAGGACATGCATATGATGGGACAGCGT
Organism: Megasphaera sp. DJF_B143; assembly: GCF_900320625.1. NCBI lineage: Bacteria > Bacillati > Bacillota > Negativicutes > Veillonellales > Veillonellaceae > Megasphaera > Megasphaera sp. DJF_B143. The sequence continues at coordinate 995 of NZ_ONTA01000257.1, read as the reverse complement.
CGGCTGGGTAATAGCGAAACGTTCCAGAATGCGGCAGGCACACTGTTCTCCACCGGCCAGCATGGCAATGATCTGCAGCCGGACAGGACTGCTGAGAGCTTTGTTGATGTTAGCAATCTCCATTATATCCATAAAACCGCCTCCGTTACATAGATATTTATCTATGTAACGGATTATATCATTTATATAGATAACCGTCAATATTTGATGATACCATATGGGTTATACCGAAACAGGGACGTGAGCACCGTTCACTCACGTCCCTGTTTCATTCTAACTACCGCCACATCTTCATTCGGGAATAGAAAACGCCCCTACGCTGAAATGAAGGATATACTCTTCGGCTCCAGCTACGGGCATCCAGTACCCGTATGCTTTGCCAACCGGACCATCATATACGACACAGACCGTCCGTTTTTCATCTACTGCCCGGTTGCAGAGACAGCCTTTATGCCGCTGCGGATCACCCATACTGCTGCATTTTATCTGATCATTCATGCCCAATGAAGCCGTTTTGGGATTGACAGCATAAATCTGTCTGTTTTTCTTAATCAGCATTACCGGTTCAGGAAAATTATCCTACATTCTGTGAAAAGATTCTATGATTGCCTGTTTATCCATCTTTTTTATCCCCCTCAGATTACTTCTACGATATCGCTTGCAGATTATGCTTTTTCCTGAAAAGCGCTCTTAGGCTGGCCGCAAATCGGGCAGACATAATCATCGCCTTCCGCGTTGATATCCCCTTCGTATTCATAACCGCATACCGGACAGACGTATACTTTCTTGGCTTTGACAGGCTGATTTTCCTGCGGATACCGGGCAAGGATTTCTGCCATCATGACGCCGTGGTGGCCTTCCTGTTTGGCAAACACTTCCATTTCATCAGCCGCTTCGTCAAAGCCGGCAGCACGGACCTTATCGGCCATGGCCTTGACCTGTGCTTCGCCGCCGGTTTCCGCCTTCTGCAATCCCCGGACGAGACCCCAGAAATT
>NZ_ONTA01000259.1:0-6696 GCF_900320625.1 Megasphaera sp. DJF_B143 | reverse complement strand
GTTCCCTGGAGAATCTACAAAGACAAACAGGATGGCACCTATCCGGAACAGAAATAACTTCGTATGGCTATAATTTATACTATCATATCAGTTAAGGGAGGAAGTCATTATGCCGTCACTTCACATTGAATTTTACTCAGATGTTCTACGTATTGATACGGGAATCGAAGTTATTTATCCACAAAATTGTACCCGGACGCCGGAACCGTTGCGAGATGTCATCAAACCGCCGTTCCCCGTACTGTATCTCCTCCATGGCATCATGCGTGACCAGACGGGATGGATCCGTTTTACCAACGTGGAACAGTATGTCATGGATATGGGCCTGGTCGTCGTCATGCCTACGACGGGCCGCGGCCATTATATCAACCAGCCGCATGGTTACCGGTATTTTGATTATATTACACAGGAACTGCCAAAAGTCATCGGCAATATGTTCCAGGTATCGCAGAAACGGGAAGATACGTTCATTGCCGGCCTCTCCATGGGTGGCTATGGCGCTCTCCATGCCGCTGCCCTCTGCCCGGACCAGTATGCGGCTGCAGCCAGCCTGTCCGGTGTCGTAGATATCGGAGTCATGTATGAATCAAAGGAACTCTATTCTGATGCAGAACGACTCATGACTTTTGATAATAAAGATCCCCGGGGCGGTGAAAATGATCTGGTCGTAGAATTCCAGAATGCCGTCAAAGCTGGTAAAAAATTGCCGAAAATGGTTTGCGCCGTAGGCAATCAGGATTTCCTCCATGATTATAATATTGCCTTCTACAATAAAGTCAAAGACCTGACAGATATTGAACTGTGGACGGAAGACGGCGACCATACGTGGGATTTCTGGGACCGCAACATCAAGCGCGTTCTTCAGTGGCTGCCCATTAAACAGCGTCTGGATGACTATAAACCGCAGTTTGTCGTAAAATAAGAGGAAAGGGTGATCAGCATGAGCCGGAATGATGACAACAAAAAAGGAATTGTCCTGTTTGGTGGGACATTCAATCCTATTCATCAGGGTCATATCCGGCTCTGCTGTAGTGCCTGGAATGCGGTCCATCCCCGTCTGGTGATCCTTATGCCGACTCAGCCTTTTTATAAAGAACTGGATACGGATGCGGCGCAGCGCATTGAAATGTGTCAGAAAGCGGTAGAAGACCTGCCTTTTCCCGTAGCTGTCGATGGCTATGAGATTCAGCAGGGGAGTACATGCCGCACCTATGATACGCTTTGTGCAATGAAAGAGAAGTTTCCTGACGATCCGCTTTACCTGCTTATGGGATCTGATACGTTCCTTTCCTTCAGTTACTGGTATCGTTGGCAAGAATGTGGACGGATGGCGGACCTTCTCGTCGGGATGCGCAAAGGGGATGACCGGGAACAGATAGAAATGGTAAAATGCCTGATGGAAGAAGAAGGCCTCACGGTAAATTTGATGGACCATAAGGCTGACGCTATTTCCTCTCACGACATCCGCCAGCATCAGGAAAAACAGAAGGATGAACTGGCACCGGCTGTCTATGCGTACATCCGGGAACATCATCTCTATGGAAATGATGGGTAACCTTGAATACAAAGAAACGAGAGCTGTCACGATAGGTGAGGGCTCTCGTTTTTTGATAGTAGAGGATAAACGGTAATGAAAAAAAGACCTACTGAAGTGCAGCAGGTCTTTAATATATATCTATGCAACTTATTTTGCGAAATAACGGGCGAGGAGGCCATCGAATACACGGCCATGACGAGCTTCGTCTTTTGCCATTTCATGAACTGTATCATGGATAGCATCATAGCCGAGCTGTTTAGCCAGCGTTGCAATTTCTTTCTTGCCAGCGCAGGCACCCTGTTCAGCGAGGGCACGCATTTCGAGGTTTTCTTTTGTATCAGCTGTTACAACTTCGCCGAGGAGTTCAGCAAATTTAGCAGCGTGTTCAGCTTCTTCAAAAGCGATGCGTTTGTAAGCTTCGGCAACTTCCGGATAACCCTGGCGGTCAGCAACACGGCTCATAGCGAGGTACATGCCGACTTCAGAACATTCACCGGTGAAGTTGAGGCGGAGACCTTCAACAACTTTTTCATCGAGGCCTTTGGCAACGCCTACCTGATGTTCGTCAGCATAGGTTTTCGGTCCTTCCGGAACGAGAGTGAATTTTTCTTTCGGAGCACCGCACTGAGGACATTTTTCCGGAGCATCATTGCCTTCAAAAACGTAACCGCAAACGCCACATACAAATTTTTTCATAATTGTTACCTCCTGATCATATCAAACATAATTATATAATGGGAATATCTTAAATATCTCGTAACAAATAACTATTATTTATTACGAACACATTATAACAGGTTACCGGGATAAATGCAAGAGTTAATCTTCTTTTGTGCTCCAAGTTTTCCATTCTTCCATCCAGTTTTTCAAGGCTTTCTGGGGAAGGGTATAATCACAAAGTGTTGATTTAAGAGCTTTTCTCAATTCGTCTTCTTTATCACCTAAGGGATAAATGGATTTATATTCATCATATACATCCCAGAAGTCGCGCATGTGGAGATTGGCATACGTACTGCCATAGATTTTGAAACACGTATCGCACAAGGTGATAAAAACGGCTTCTTCATCGTGCTGATTTGCATCGTCAAGACCGCAGCAGCGGGTATAGAGACGAATCTTGTTGCCAAAGAGACGGCGCAGGTAATCATACACATCAGAAACCATCGTAGGCTGTAACTGCAGGAGCTGACAGCCGGGAGCAAAATAAATTGGGTACTGGGCAATGTTGTCAAACGTATCCATAATTGACACCTCTTTTTAATTAATATTTTTTATTTGTTATTTACAAATATTATAACACGAATCACTAGGATTTGCAATAAGCGTTCTGTGTTTCTCCGTAAAATTTAGGGTAAAAAGTCAGGAATACATTATTTTAGTGTTTTATATAACAATAATAATGGCATTCTTCACTTTCATAACATATTTCTTCTTTTGATATCAAAATTTATATTGTAGACTGGGAAGAAATACTATAAAATGAAAGAGCTTGTAATTGTAACCGTATTTTATAAGGAGATATAGCGTGAAGAAAATAGGGCTGAGTACACAGATTTTTTTGGGATTGGCACTGGGTGCGCTCATGGGGTATGTGGTTCCTGATCTGGCAGGTCATTTAAAGCCGTTTGGCGATGCGTTCCTGCGGATGATCAAGATGATTGTCGTACCGCTTATTTTCAGCACCCTCGTTATGGGGATTGCCGGGACTGGCGATTTTAAGAAATTGGGACGTCTGGGCGGAAAGGCTATTGTTTGGTTTGAATTTGCGACGACCATTGCTCTGGCTATCGGGCTGTTTGTCATGAATGTGACCGAACCGGGTGTAGGCGTGCCTATATCGGCGGCGGTTGGAACGGAAGAAGCAGCTGCTGCCGGCCAGCACAGCATCGATATGGTGCAGTATGTACTTCACATTATCCCCACTAATATTGTCGATGCTGCTGCACGGCAGGATATGCTCCAGATTATTTTCTTTGCCTGTTTCTTCGGCGTTGCCGTCGCTCATATTGGAGAAAAGGGGACGCTCATTGTCAATTTCTGTCAGAGTGTGGCAGAAGCTATGTTCAAAGTGACTAACTATGTCATGCATTTTGCCCCTCTGGGGGTCTTTGCCATGATTGCGTATACGGTAGGCAGTTATGGTATAACTATGCTGATCCCACTGGGAAAACTGATTCTTTCCGTCGCCGGGGCCACGGCGTTGTTTATTGCCGTTGTAGCCACGATTGCCAGTGTATTTACAAAAATTAATTTTTTCCACCTGATTCTGGCCCTGAAAGATATTCTTTTCCTTGCCTTTTCTACTGCCAGCAGTGAAGCGGCTTTGCCCGGCGCGATGAAACGTCTCCACCGTCTTGGCGTACCCGAAGCGACGGTGACTTTCGTCATGCCGACGGGATACTCTTTCAATCTCGATGGCTCGACACTGTACAGCTCGGCCGGAATCTTGTTTATCGCCCAGCTTTATGGCATTGCCATGCCTATCGAGCAACAATTGCTGGTCATGGTGACACTCATGCTTTCCACTAAAGGCATTGCCGGCGTCCCCGGTGCCGGTATTATCGTCGTCGCCGCAACAGCTGCCGCCTTCAATCTGCCCACAGAAGGGGTAGCCATTCTCCTGGGAATTGACCGCATTCTCGATATGATCCGGACCATCTGTAATGTATGCGGCAACTGCATGGCAACCGTCGTCGTATCCTGCTGGGAAAAAGAACTGAATAAAGATAAGTTTAATAGATTATATAAAGAATTTAGAGAAGAAAAATTGTAACATTTGAAAATGCTCATAAATAAAGGACTCTATTTCAGTAAACTATAGCTGGAATGGGAGTCCTTTTTAATGGGAATAATAAATGTTTGTCCTATTTATCTGGCGGCGTATTGCGGAATATCTTAAATGATGGATTTACCGTTCCTATCCTCATATAACGGGCTTTATAGTCTTTTAGCAAATCTTTGAATTTGTTCCTTAGGAAAAATAAAGCTAACAAGTTAAATCCTACAGGGAATACGAGTGTGATGTTTACCAGAGTCCAGAATAAATCAGGGCCATTTCCCGTTAAAACGATAGAAGATACAATAATAATGTTAGGCAGAGGATATAAATACTTTAAAAGTGTCGTCATGCGATCGCGAAAATGAGGGTAATCTTTGAAGACAAATTGAATAATAGAAATATAATAAGTAAACCAGCCTGTGGTCGTTGTCAAACCAAATAATACGGCGACCAGACCAATCAGCACGACGCCAGGATAGCCGTATACGCTGTTATAAGCCATGATTGTCAGGGTAGCACCGAACTGGCCGGAATCCCAGACACCGGTTACTAATACAGAGAGTGCTGTTATCGTACTGATGACAATGGTATTGATGAATACGTCGAAACTGCCCCAAAGCCCTTGCCGGACTGGATGAACCGTATCAGCAGACCCATATATGAGAGGACTGGATCCTTGCCCGGCTTCGTTGGAATTAATGGATCTGGCTAATCCATCATTAATTGTCTGGATAATCGTAGCTCCGGCAAAACCACCAACAGGTGCCGTATCTGAAAAAGCACAAGTGAAAATCTGATGGAATGCGTGGGGAACTTGTTCTATATTAGCAACGATGACGCCAAGGCCGAAGAGTATGAAAAGAACGCACATAAATGGGACAACCCGGACGGCAAAAGATGCAATCCGCGGTACTCCATTAAAAATGATATAAAACAAAGCGGCAGAATAGATAAGAGTTATGATAATCATATCGAAGCCGAATGAACGGTTCAATATTTCGGCAATAGTAAATACCTGGGATCCACCAAGAAATTGAGCGACGAAGCCGAATGAAAAGAGTAGTGCCAGATATTTTGCTATGGTTGGAAAATGCATGTCCTTTCCAATGCCATCTGCGATAAAGTATACGCTGCCCCCAAAGTATTCCCCTTTTTCATTTTTATAACGATAGTAACAGCCCAGGGAGGTTTCAGCACACTTGATGATCATACCAAGTACTGCCCATACCCACATCCAGAAAATTGCCCCGGGACCACCAGTAGCAACGGCAGTGGCAACGCCTCCGATAGCGGTACAGCCTACGGCACCGCCAATAGCAATACAGCCGGCCTCGATGGGGGAAACAGTCCCTTTTCTCTTGGAAAACGTTTCTTTTGATTCGGAACTCCAGAGGGAACAAATTGTGTGTCTGATAATATGACAGAAGTGGAAAATAGGAAAACATCGGCTTGCATACATGAAATAAATACCAATAAAAATAATAAAGGGCCATCCCCAGAGAAAGGCATTTATTCCGGTGATAATATTGTATAGCATATCGTAACCTCCTGGGTTATTCATGCTTTTGGCAATAATACGCGTTTATGCCTGCATAAATAATAAATAATATAATCAGATAAAGGATAATAAAAAATCATAAACAATAAAAATGAAAAATAAGTATGATATTTTTGCATACATATAGCTGCAAAGAAGCAGGGTTATAACATTTTATTTTAAATAATTGTTATAACCCCGCTGCTGTTACAGAGAGTACCTTTTATTTATATGCAATTTCTAACGCATTCAGGAAATCATTGACTAAATCATCTGTTTCTTCTATGCCGCAGGAAATTCGGAGAAGTCCATCGGTAATACCCATCTTAAGTCGTTCTTCCCGCGGTACATCATAATGGGAAGACATGACTGGATACGATAAAGTTGTCCGGTAACCGCCTAAGGTCATAGCATAATGAGCAAAACTCAGAGCACGCATAAATTTATTCATTTTATCGCGATCTTCAGGAAGTTCGATGCTCAGCATACCACCAAAACCATTAAACTGTTTGGCAGCTAATTCATGCTGTGGATGATTGGGGAGGCTGGGATGATTTACTTTTAATACATATGGGCTGGCATCCAGGGCTTTGGCCAATGCTGTAGCGTTCTTGGCCTGTTGACGGACACGAAGCTGGATTGTACGGAATCCCCGCGATACGAGCCAGCTTGAAAATGGATCTGCCTGCGTACCAATTAACACTTGTAAATCATAGGCCTTCTTTATGAGAGAAGCTTTACCGGTTGCAGAACCGCATACGGCATCGCTGTGACCATTAGCAAATTTAGTAAGGCTATTGACGACAATATCAGCGCCCAAATCGAGTGGACGGCACTGGACAC